>JBBIVG010000095.1:6172-10889 GCA_037439865.1 Nevskiaceae bacterium | reverse complement strand
CTGCGGCCTCAAGTACAGCCGCGGCAAGGACCAGCTGATGTGCTACGGCGAGAACATGCCGCTCGACGTGCTGTTCGTGCGCGACGACGACATCCCCGATCTCGTCCAGGAGGACGTGTGCGACCTGGGCCTCGTCGGCCTGAACGTGATCGAGGAGAAGCGGCTCGCCATGGCCGCGCGCGGCACGCAGGCACGCTTCGAACTCATCCAGCGGCTCGACTTCGGACGCTGCCGGCTTTCGCTCGCGGTGCCGGACGACTTCCGTTACGAGGGCCTGCGCAGCCTCGCGGGACGGCGCATCGCGACCACCTACCCCAACACGCTGGCACGCTTCCTGCGCGAGAACTCGATCGAGGCGGAGATCGTCACGCTGTCCGGGGCCGTCGAGATCGCGCCGCGGCTCGGACGCGCCGACCTGATCTGCGACCTCGTCTCGACCGGGTCCACGCTCAATGCCAACCACCTCCGCGAGGTCACGACCGTGCTGGAGAGCGAGGCTGCACTGATCCGCACACCGGTGCCGCTGCCCGACGAGAAGGCCGACTGGGTGCGTCGCCTGCTGATGCGCATCGACGGCGTGCAGCAGGTGCGCGAGAGCAAGTACATCATGCTGCACGCACCGCGCAGTGCCCTGCCCGAGATCAAGAAGCTCCTGCCGGGCAGCGAGTCCCCGACCGTCATCCCGCTCGACGGATCGGGCGAAAAGGTTGCCGTCCACGCCGTCTGCCGCGAAAACGTCTTCTGGGAGACGCTCGAGAGCCTGAAGGCGGCCGGCGCGAGCGCGGTGCTGGTGCTGCCCGTCGAGAAGATGCTCGCATGAGCGCGGCGCTCACGATGCTCGACTGGTCGGCGCTGTCGACCGCCGCGCGCGACGACGCGCTGCGGCGCCCGGCGCAGCGCGACGCGACCGCGCTCCTCGAGAAAGCGGGCCGGATCGTCGCCGAAGTCCGCGCGCGCGGCGACGAGGCGCTGCGCGAATACACCGAGACGCTCGACCGCGTCCGGCTCGAGTCGTTCGCAGTCACCGAGGCGGAATTTGCCGAGGCTCGGGCCGCGCTGACGCCGGAGCAGGTCGCCGCGCTCGAGCGCGCGATCGGCACGGTCACGCGCTTCCACGAGACGCAATCGCTCGCTCCCGTGCGGATCGAGACCTCGCCGGGCGTGACTTGCGAACGCCTGCACGTACCTTTGCAGGCCGTCGGACTGTACGTACCGGCCGGCACGGCTCCCCTGCCCTCCACCGCCATCATGCTGGCCGTTCCCGCGCGCCTGGCCGGATGTCCGACTCGCGTGATGTGCACGCCGCCGCGGCCCGACGGCCATGCGGACCCGGCGGTGCTCGTGGCTGCGCGTCTCTGCGGCGTGTCGCAGGTGTTCAAGCTCGGCGGGGCGCAGGCCGTGGCCGCGATGGCTTACGGCACCAGCAGCGTGCCGAAAGTGGACAAGATCTTCGGCCCCGGCAACGCCTGGGTCACCGCCGCGAAGCAAGTCGCGGCGGCGGATGCGGACGGCGCCGCACTCGACATGCCTGCCGGTCCGTCGGAGGTGCTGGTCATCGCGGACGAGACGGCACGCCCCGAATTCGTCGCTGCCGACCTCCTCGCCCAGGCTGAGCACAGCGAGGACGCGCAGGTCGTGCTCGTGACGACGTCGCGGGACGTCGCGGCCGCATGCATCGCCGAGGTCGGCCGGCAGATGGCCGTGCTGCCCAGGCGTGCGATCACGGAGAAGTCCATCGCGAGCAGCCGCGTACTGGTCGTGCCGGACCTCGACACCGCGCTCGCCGTCAGCAATCGCTACGCCCCGGAGCACCTGATCCTGCAGGTCCGATCGCCGCGCGAGTGGCTGCCGCGAGTCCGCAATGCCGGGTCCGTCTTCCTCGGCGCGTGGACGCCCGAGACCATGGGCGACTACTGCAGTGGCACGAACCACGTACTGCCGACCTACGGACACGCTCGCGCCTACAGCGGTCTCGGCGTGCTCGACTTCGTGAAGCGCATGACAGTCCAGCAAGTCACTCCCGAGGGTCTTGCGGACCTCGGGCTCACCGCGCGCGTGCTGGCACGACTCGAGTCGCTGGACGCCCATGCCAACGCGGTCACGGTGCGCCTCGAGGCGATCGCGCGGGGAGACAGGTCATGAGCTCCGTGTTGTCGCTCGCCCGGCCCGACATTCTCGAACTCCAGCCCTACCAGCACGCGACGTGGGATCCCTCGCTCGAACGCATGCACGCCAACGAGATGCCGTGGCGCGCCCAGGGCGACAACACGCGCGCCGGGCTGAACAGGTACCCGGAACCGCAGCCGCACGACCTCGTCGAACGCATGGCGCGGATCTACGACGTGCCTGCGAGCCAGGTGCTGGTCGGCCGGGGCAGCGACGAGGCCATCGACCTGCTGGTCCGTGCGTTCTGCCGTGCCGGGCAGGCGTGGACCGGGTCGTGATCACGCCGCCGACTTTCGGCTTCTACAAGGTGGCCGCGCGCATCCAGGGCGCCGGCGTGGTCGAGGTCCCGCTGCTGGACGACGGCTTCGCGCTGGATACCGATGCGGTCATCGCGGCGGGACGTGGCGCCAGGATCGTCTTCCTTTGCTCGCCGAACAACCCGACCGGCAACCTGCTGGACGAGGCGGACATCCTGGCCGTCTGCCACGCGCTCGCGACGACCGCCCTGGTGTGTGTCGACGAGGCCTACCTCGAGTTTTCAGGCCGTGCAAGCCTGAGCGCGCGGTTGAAGGACCACCCGAACCTCGTGGTACTGCGCACGCTTTCGAAGGCCTACGCCCTCGCCGGCGCGCGCTGCGGCACGTTGATCGCCGCCGAGGAGATCGTGGGCCTGCTGAAGCGCATCATCCCGCCTTATGCGATCCCGGCCTCCACGGTGGAGGACG
This sequence comes from Nevskiaceae bacterium, assembly GCA_037439865.1. Lineage (GTDB taxonomy): Bacteria > Pseudomonadota > Gammaproteobacteria > Steroidobacterales > Steroidobacteraceae > RPQJ01. The sequence goes on along the minus strand of JBBIVG010000095.1, from coordinate 7,998 downwards.
TGCTCGGACTGACAGAGGCGCCGCAGCGCGCGATCTCCGCCGAGCGCATCCGCACGATCCTCGGCGAGCGCGACAGGATGCGCGCACGCCTGCAGGCCGCGCCGACCGTGTCGCGCGTCTTCCCCTCCGATGCGAACTTCCTGCTCGTCGAATGCCGGGACGCGAAGCGGTTCCTCGAGGCCGGCAAGTCCGTCGGCCTCCTGGTGCGCGACTTCAGCGGCGCGCCACGGCTCACCGGCTGCCTGCGCATCTCGGTCGGTACGCCCGAGCAGAACGAGCGCCTGCTGCGCGCAGTGGAGCGGCCATGAGCGAGAAGATCCTGTTCATCGATCGTGACGGCACCCTGATCGAGGAGCCGCATGACAAGCAGGTCGACAGCCTCGCCAAGGTCAGGCTCGCCCCCGGAGTGATCCCGGCGCTGCTCGAACTGAAGCAGGCCGGCTACCGCTTCGTGCTCGTCAGCAACCAGGACGGCCTGGGCACACCGTCGTTTCCGGAACCCGATTTCCGCGAGCCGCAGGACTTCATGCGGGAGATCTTCGCGTCGCAGGGTATCGAATTCGACGCGGAGTTCTTCTGCCCCCATTTCCCCGCCGACGACTGCGACTGCCGAAAGCCGAAGACGGGGCTGCTGACCGAGTTCCTCGCCAATCGCGAGATCGACCGTGAGGCGAGCTACGTGATCGGCGACCGGCAGACCGACCTCGACCTCGCCGCCAACCTTGGCGTCAGTGGCATTCGCATCCACGGCGACGGCGGCGAGTCCTGGCCGGCGATCGCACAGCGTCTCTGCCGGCCGGAGCGAGTCGCGCGCGTCTCGCGTCGCACGAAGGAGACCGATATCCATGTCTCGGTCAACCTCGACCGCGAGACTCCGGTGTCCATCTCGACGGGGATCGGTTTCTTCGATCACATGCTCGAGCAGGTCGCGCGCCACGGCGGCTTCTCGCTCGAGCTCACCTGCACCGGCGACCTGCAGGTGGACGAGCACCACACGGTCGAGGACTGTGCGCTGGCGCTCGGGCAGGCGCTGCGCGAGGCCCTGGGCGACAAGCGCGGCATCGGCCGCTACGGCTTCGTGCTGCCGATGGACGAGGCGCTGGCCCAGGTCGCGATCGACCTCTCCGGCCGCGCGTACGCCGTGTTCACCGGCCGGTTCGGCCGCGACGTGGTCGGGGGCCTGCCCACGGAGCTGGTGCCGCACTTCTTCCGCTCGCTCGCCGACAGCCTGGGCGCGGCGATCCACGTCGAAGTGCGGGGCGAGAACACGCACCACATGGTCGAAGCGTGCTTCAAGGGCGTCGGTCGTGCCCTGCGGCGCGCCGTGCGCGTGCGCGGCACCGAGCTCCCGAGCAGCAAGGGCGTGCTGTGAGGCGCCGGGCGTGAGCGACGTCGCGATCATCGACAATGGCGGGGCCAACATCGCCTCGCTCCAGTTCGCGCTGAAGCGCCTCGGGGCGGACGCCGCGCTGACAGCCCTCCCGGCCGAGCTGAGGGCAGCCCGCCGAGTGATCCTCCCTGGCGTCGGTGCGGCGGGCGACGCCATGCAGCGCCTCGAGTCGCTGGGACTCGTCGAGACCATCCGCAGCCTGCAGCAGCCGGTGCTCGGCATCTGCCTCGGCATGCAGCTGCTGTTCGAATCGAGCGACGAGGGAGAGACCACTTGCCTCGGGTTGCTGCCGGCGCGCGTCCGCCGCATCCCGGATCGCAGCGGCTTTCCCGTGCCGCACATGGGCTGGAACCAGCTCGAATTCGCGGACGATCCGCCGCTGCTCGAGGGCCTCCACCGCGGCGACCATGTGTATTTCGTGCACAGCTATGCGGCG
>JBBIVG010000095.1:0-6151 GCA_037439865.1 Nevskiaceae bacterium | reverse complement strand
CCCTGGACGCTCGCGACCTCGGACTACGGTGGCGAGTTCTCGGCCGCCGTCCGGCAGCGAAACTTCTACGGAGCGCAGTTCCACCCCGAACGGTCCGGACGCGTCGGCGCGCGGCTGCTCGCGAACTTCCTGGAGATCGACTGATGCGGCTCATCCCTGCCATCGACCTCCGCGGCGGCCGGTGCGTGCGCCTCCTGCAGGGCCGCTTCGACGCCGAGACCGTTTACTCGACCGAACCTGCGGCGGTCCTGGAGCAGTACGTGGCGCTCGGGGCGCGGCTCGTGCACGTCGTCGATCTCGATGGCGCACGCGCCGGCGCGCAGGGAAATGAACAGGCGATCGCTGCCCTCGCCGCAGCGCGCCGTGCCGCGCTGCAGGTCGGTGGTGGCGTACGAACCCGCGCGACCGTCCAGCGCCTGCTCGACTTTGGCGTGACGCGCGCGGTGGTCGGCAGCACGGCAGTCACGCAACCCGGAGAGGTCGCGACGTGGTTGCGCAACTTCGGACCCGACTCCATCGTCCTGGCATTCGACGTGCGCCTCGATTCGGACGGCACGCCGAGGCTCGCCACTCACGGCTGGGAACAGCAGACGCAGACGAGCCTGTGGGACGCGGTGGCCGGCTTCGTGCCGCACGGCCTGCGGCACGTGCTATGCACCGACGTCGCCCGCGACGGCGCGCTCACCGGCCCGAACGTCGATCTCTATCGCGATGCGGTCCGCCGCTTTCCGACCATCGCGTGGCAGGCATCCGGCGGCGTGCGGGACGTCGCCGACCTGCGCGCGCTCGACGCGGCGGGAGCCGACGCCGCGATCAGCGGCCGTGCCTTGCTCGACGGGCGCATGCAACGAGAGGAGCTCGGGCCATTCTTGCGAAACGAATAATTCCCTGCCTCGACGTGCGCGACGGCCAGGTCGTCAAGGGCGTGCGTTTCCGCGACCACCGCGTGATGGGCGACATCCTCGAGCTGGCGAGCCGCTATCGCACCGAGGGCGCCGACGAACTCGTGTTCTACGACATCACGGCGAGCCCCGAGCAGCGCTCCGTGGACCGCACTTGGGTCTCGCGCGTGGCGAGCGTACTCGACATCCCGTTCTGCGTGGCGGGCGGAATCCGCTCCATCGAGGATGCGGAGAGCGTCCTCAATGCCGGCGCGGAGAAGATCTCGGTCAATTCGCCCGCGCTCGCCGACCCGGCGCTGATCGAGCGCCTCGCGCGGCGCTTCGGCTCGCAGTGCGTCGTGATCGGCATCGACAGCCAGACCACCGCGGACGGGGACTTCGTCGTCTTCCAGTACACGGGCGACCCCGATCGCTCGCGCAGCACGGCGCGCCGCACGCTCGACTGGGTGCGCGAAGTGCAGGACCGCGGGGCCGGCGAGATCGTGCTGAACTGCATGGCGAGCGACGGCGTGCGCCAGGGATACGACATCGAGCAGCTCTCGCTGGTGCGCGAGACGTGCCACGTGCCGCTCATCGCCTCGGGCGGCGCCGGCACCCCCGATCACTTCGTGGACGTGTTCCGGCGCGCACGCGTGGACGGGGCGCTGGCTGCGAGCGTCTTCCATTCAGGCGCGATCGCGATTCCCGATCTCAAGCGGCATCTCGCCGCGGCTCACGTGGAGGTGAGGCTGTGACCCCGGATCAAGTTCGCTCCCTGGCCTGGAACAAGGGCGAAGGCCTCCTCCCCGCAGTCGTGCAGCACGCCCGCACGGGCAAGGTGCTCATGCTCGCGTACATGAACGAGGAAGCGCTGCGGCTCACGCTTTCCACCGGCCGGGTCGTGTTCTACAGCCGCTCGCGCGACGAGCTCTGGACCAAGGGCGAGACCTCGGGGAACTACCTGAACGTCGTCGACGTGAGCGCCGACTGCGACTCGGACGCGATCCTAGTGCTCGCCGACCCGCTCGGGCCGACGTGCCACAAGGGCACGGAGTCCTGTTTCGCGGAGGCGGCCGCGGCGGACCTGCAGCGCGTGGCGTTCCTGACGCTGCTCGAGGCGACGATCGCGCACCGGGTGGCGGAGATGCCCGTGGGCAGTTACACGGCGCGCCTGCTCGCGGAGGGGCCGAGCCGCATCGCGCAGAAAATCGGCGAGGAAGGCGTCGAGACCGCGCTGGCCGCAGTCACGCGCGACGACGCCGGCGTCGTGAGCGAGTGCGCCGACCTGCTCTACCACGTGATGGTGCTGCTCAAGTCGCGTCATCTCTCGCTTGCCGACGTGGTCGACGAGCTGCGCTCACGGCACGGGCCGCGTCCGTGAGTCCGGCGCTGCGGCGAGCGCGATCATCAGGACCGCCGCCGCGGCGGTGACCAGCGCCGACGCCGCGAAGGCGGACGTCGAGCCGTAGCGCTCCCAGATCGTCCCGAACAGGAGCGCGCCCGGGAGGACCAGCAGGCCGCTCGCGAGGTGGTACAGGCCGAAAGCGGTGCCACGCTCCTCCGGAGCCGCGTGATCGCCGATCACGGATCGCTCCGCAGGCTCGGTGACAGCGAGGGTCGCCGAGTACGCCATGAACAGCCCCCAGACGCCGACGAGCCCGGGGCTCGCGAATGCAAGCAGGAGCAGCACGATCACGCGCAGCGTCCAGCCACCGAGCAGCAGCGGGACGCGCCCGACGCGGTCCGACAGGATCCCGGCCGGCATCGCGATGAACATCTTGGCCACGCTCGCCGCCGCCCACACGAGCGGCACCCAGACGACCTCGAGGCCCGCCTGCCGCGCCCACAGCACGACGAACACCTCGGGCACGCTCGCCAGCGCCAGCATCCCCGCGGCAATGATCATCGCCTTGAGACGGCCGTGCAGCGCGCCCCAGGAGAATTGCGGCGGCGCCGGGATCGCCACCGCCTGGCGGAAGGCAGGCCGAGCAGGAGCAGCAGCAGGACGAGCACGCCCGGCACGACCGACGCGAGGAACACGTGCTTCAGGTCTGCATGGGCGGAGAGGAGCGCGAACGCGAGCAGCGGTCCGATCACGGAGCCGGCGTGGTCCATCGACCGGTGGAAGCCGAAGGCCCGTCCCCGCTGCTCGGGTCCGGCGGCAGCCGCGATCAGGGCGTCACGCGGCGCCGTGCGAAGGCCCTTGCCGACGCGATCCATGAAGCGCAGCAGTAGCACCGCGAACCAGCCGGCAGCGATCCCGATCAGCGGGCGCATCGAATTGGACAACGCGTAGCCGCCGACCACCAGCGACTTCGCCGGCATGCCACGATCCGCGAGACGGCCCGAAACCAGCTTCAGGATGCTGGCCGTGGCCTCGGCGATGCCTTCGACGAGCCCGACGATCGCGGGCCCGGCGCCGAGCGTCGCGGTCAGGAAGATCGGCAGCAGCGGCGTAATCATCTCGCTCGCCGCATCGTTCAGCAGCGAGACGAGCCCGAGGATGACGACGGTCCGCGGGAGTGCGACCTTGACGACCGATGCGGACCTGGAAGGAACGGTCAACGTCCGGCCGCTACGCCGCCAGTATCCGCAGCATGCGGCGGATCGGTTCCGCGGCGCCCCACAGCAGCTGGTCGCCGACCGTGAAGGCCGACAGGTACTCGCCGCCCATCGAGAGCTTGCGCAGGCGACCGATCGGTATCTCGAGCGTGCCACTCACCTTCGCGGGCGAGAGTTCGCGGATCGAATCCTCGCGCGTATTGGGCACGAGGCGTACCCAGTCGTTACCGCCCGCGATCAGCCTCTCGATCTCGGCGAGCGGCAGGTCGCGGTTCAACTTGATGGTCATCGCCTGGCTGTGGCAACGCATGGCGCCGATGCGCACGCAGATACCCTCGACCGGGATCGGGTTCGAGCTCCGGCCGAGGATCTTGTTGGTCTCTGCGACGCCCTTCCATTCCTCCCGGCTCTGCCCGTTGCCGAGGTCCTTGTCGATCCAGGGGATCAGGCTCCCGGCCAGTGCAGCACCAAACTGTGATTTCGGCAGCGAGTCGCTGCGGAGGCAGTCCGTGACGGCGCGGTCGATGTCCAGGATCGCGCTCGCCCGGTCCTCGAGCAGCGCGGCCGCGGAAGCGTGCGCGACGCCCATCTGCGCGAGCAACTCGCGCATGTTCGGCGCGCCGGCGCCCGACGCCGCCTGGTAGGTCATCGAGGTGATCCACTCGATGAGCCCGGCGCGGAAAAGGCCGCCGAGTGCCATCATCATGAGCGACACGGTGCAGTTGCCGCCGATGTAATCGCGGATGCCGGCGCGCAAGCCGCCTTCGATCACGTCGCGGTTGACCGGGTCGAGGATGATGATGGCGTCGTCCTTCATGCGCAGCGCGGAGGCGGCATCCAGCCAGTAGCCCTTCCAGCCCGAGGCGCGCAGCCTGGGGTGGACGGCGTTCGTGTAATCGCCGCCCTGGCAGGTGACGATCACGTCGCACGCGGCGAGCGCGCCGATGTCGTTCGCGTCCTGCAGCGGGCCGACGCGCTTGCCGACGTCCGGCGCTGCGCCGCCTGCCTGCGACGTGCTGAAGAACACGGGCTCGAAGTGGTCGAAGTCACGCTCGGCGACCATGCGATGCATGAGCACCGATCCCACCATCCCGCGCCAGCCGACGATGCCTGCCTTCACCCTGGTGCCCTCCGTCGGTCAGATGACGAATTCCTGCGCGGGCTCGCGCAGGTTGTAAGAGGAGCTCATGACGTGCCCGTAGGCACCCGTATTCGCGATCAGCAGCGTGTCGCCCTCGGCGGTCGGCGGCAGGAGCCGCTCGTGCCCGAGGTAGTCCGCCGACTCGCAGATCGGGCCCACCACGTTGTAGACCTCGCTGCCGGGCTCGCCACAGCGCGTCAGGTTCACGATGTCGTGGTGCGCGCCGTACAGCGCCGGGCGGATGAGCGAGTTCATGCCGGTCGCCACGCCCACGTACTGCACCGCGCCCTTGCCCTTCAGCTGCGTGACCTGCGCCAGCAGAACGCCGGCCGGCGCGACCAGGAACCGCCCAGGCTCGAGCCAGATCGCAAGCTGCGGGAAGCGCTTGCGGAGCTCGTCGATGACGCCCTGCAGCGCCGGCAGGTCGACCGGCACCTGTCCCGGCTTCTCGGGCACGCCCAGCCCGCCGCCGAGGTCCATCACGCGCGCGTCCGGGAATCGCCGCGCGAGGTCCCCCAGCAACTGGCCGACCTCGAGCCAGTTGCGCACATCGAACACGCCGCTGCCGGTGTGCGCGTGCAGGCCGACGACGCGAGTGCCCGCCGCCTTCACGAGGCGCTCGAGCTCGTCGAGCTCGAACAGCGGCACGCCGAACTTGGAATGCACTCCCGCCGTCCGGACGTGATCGTGGTGTCCGCGGCCGAAACCGGTGTCCACGCGCACGAGGATGTCGCGGCCGCGGAAGATCTCCGGCCACTTCTGCAGCGAGTACAGGTTGTCGAGCGTGAGGTGCACGCCCTGAGCGAGCGCCCACTCGTACTCGCTGCGGGGCGCGAAATTGGGCGTGAAGAGCACTTTGTCGCGATCGATGCCGGGCAGCGTCGCGAGCACGTGCTCGCACTCGCCCTGGGAGACGCACTCGAACGCGAGGCCGAGCGCCGCGAAGCAGCGCAGGACCTCGGGATGAGAATTGGCCTTTACCGCATAGAAGATGCGCTCGACGCCGTCGATCGCCTGCAGCTGGCGCGCGGTGTGCTCGAGCGTGGCGCGGTCGTAGACGTACGCGCAACCGTGCTGGCGCGCGATCCGCTCGAGCTCGGACCTGCGCCCCTGCCACCACGGCGGGCCGCCTGCCGGGAGCGCCGGCCCGACGCCGTGGATCTGCTCCCAGGTCGGGCCGAGCACCTCGTCGGACGGCGCGTTGCGCACGATCACGTCGTGCAGGCGGCTCACCAGCCGGTCGCCCTGCTCCTCGTCCACGACGAACGTGATGTTGAGATCGTTGGCCGCCTGCGTCACGAGGTAGATGCGCTGCTCCTCGAAGAGCTCCAGCGCATCCCCGAGCCGATGCAGCGTCGCGCGGATGTTGCGTCCCACGAGACTGACCGCGGCGCACGGGCCGATCACTTCGACGCGGCACAGCTCGGCGAGCGACGTCACGAGCGTCTCGAGCGCGCGCGCGTCTAGCGTGTTCGCTGCGGGATCGAGCGAAACCGTCACGGTAGTCTCCGAGGTGGAAACGAGGTCCACCGAGAGGCCGTGCTCCTTGAAGATCGCGAAGGCATCG
>JBBIVG010000094.1:0-10954 GCA_037439865.1 Nevskiaceae bacterium | reverse complement strand
GCGATCAGCGCGTACCCGCGATGCGGGACCCGCATGATGTAATGTGGCTCCTTCGGCGAGTCCCCGAGGGTACGCCGCAGATCGCGGATCTCCGCTCGCAGCACGTCGTCCGTGACCTGCTCGCCGGGCCATGCGTCTTCCCGCAGTTGACGACGCTCGACGACCTCGCCATGCCGCTCGGCAAGGATCTGGAGAATGCGGACCTGGTGAACGGTGAGCGGGTGTGATTGCCCGTTCCGACTGATACGCCCTTCCCTGGGCTCGACGACAAAGTCGCCAAGCCGGAACCCAAGACTCAGGTCGCCGGCATCCGTGACCATTCGACCAAGCCTGCTTCCCCCTTGCTCGCGATGATCATAGCAAAGCCATGGCCTGCCGGAGGTCTTCGACGAGGTCGTCGGGATCCTCGATGCCGACGGAAAGCCGCACCGTGCCCGGCCCGATGTCGGACCATGCGAGCTGCTCGGGTGTGAAGCTACGCGGCTGTTGCATTGCGGGAGCGATGACCAGCGACTCGGTCGAGCCGAGACTCGCGGCCAGCGAGAACAACTGGAGGGCGTCGGCAAACTTCGTACCGGCCTCGAGCCCCGCCTTCAGGTCGAAGGTGACGAGGGCGCCGCAGCCGTCCATCTGCCTGGCGGCCAGCCGATGACCGGGGTCGTCGGCAAGGCCGGGATAGCGCACCTTCGCCACGGCCGGATGCGACCGGAGAAACTCGGCGACCCGCTGCGCGTTCCTGCAATGGGCGTCCCAGCGCACGAAGTAGGTCTTGATCCCGCGCAGGACGAGGAACGCCGCATGGGGATCGAGCGTCGGCCCGAGGTTGGTGAAATCGGCGCGCATGGACTCGATCAGCTCGCGCCGCGCGATCACCGCGCCGCCCATGACGTCGCCGTGCCCCGACGCGTACTTCGTCAGGCTGTGCGCATAGACGTCGACGTCGTATTGCCCGTGGTTGTGCAGGCCGGCGAGCGTATTGTCGAGCAGCGTGAGGGCGCCGTGCGCCCTCGCGAGGGACGTGATGCGCTCGAGGTCCGCGATCTTGAGCACCGGGTTGGTCGGCGACTCGAAAACCACCAGGCGCGTCGGCGTCGAAGCGAGCACGCGCTCGAGCGCAGCGTGGTCCTCGATGGAGAGCATCGTGCTCGACACTGCATAGCGGTCGAGGAGCCTGGCCAGCAGCGCGCGCGTCGGCGAGTAGCTCTCGGCGAAGCAGACGACGTGGTCGCCGGCCTTGAGCAGCGACAGCAGGGTCATGGAAATCGCTGCGACTCCCGAGCCCGTGAGCAGGCAGCCGTCGCGCCCCTGAAGTTCCGCGAGCACGAGCTCGAGTTGTCGCAACGTCGGGTTCGAGTCCCGCGAGTAGTAGAACCCCTCCCGTTGCCGCGCCCAGGCCTTGCGGGTCTCGCCCACGTCGTCAAACGTGAACTTGACCGACTGGTAGATCGGCGCGACCAGCGGCCGGTTGTCCGGCGCCAGCGGTACGTCGGGGAGGTGCGTGACGCGGGTGCGCTTTCTCATTTGATCTCGAATTCGTCCGCGTCGAGGTGCGCCGGGAAGCTGGCGCGGTAGGACCGCAGCGACTCCATGTCGAGCACCGCTGTCTCGACGCGATCGCCCCCGCCCTCGCTCGAGAGCGGCTGCCCGAGGAAGTCGAGTGCGACGCTGTCGCCGGCGTAGGCCGTGCCGTTGCCATCCTTGCCGATGCGGTTCACGCCGACCACATAGCTCAGGTTCTCGATCGCCCGGGCGCGCAGCAGTGCGGACCAGGCGTGGGCGCGGCGGGCCGGCCAGTTGGCGACGTAGAGCAGCAGGTCGTAGTCACCGCGGCTGCGGCTCCACACCGGGAAACGCAGGTCGTAGCAGATCATCGGACGGATCCGCCACCCCTTGTACTCGAAGATCGCGCGTCGCTCCCCGGCCGTGAAGTGCTCGTGCTCCGCGGCCATGCGGAACAGGTGCCGCTTGTCGTAGTGCTCGAGCGTTCCGTCCGGTCGCGCCAGGACGAGCCGGTTGAAGTGCCTGCCATCTTCGCGAACGATGAGGCTGCCCGTGATCACGGCGCCCGTGGCAGCCGCCTCCTCGCGCATCCAGCCCACCGTCGGACCGTCCATGCCTTCGGCGAGCTTGCCGGCCTCCATGCTGAAACCCGTCGAAAACATCTCGGGCAGCACGATCAGGTCGGTGTGACCCGCGAGGCCGCGGAAGTGCGCGGCGAGCCTGTGGCGGTTCGCCGCCGGGTCCTGCCAGGCCAGCTCCGACTGGACCAGGGTGATGCGCAGATGCGAACTCATGACTCGACCAACCTCCTCAGGCGCTCGCCGGCGGCCTCCAGGGTCGCCGCGTGCTTCGCGAAGCAGAAGCGCACGACGCGGGCCGGCGCCGCATTGGCTGAAAATACCGAAATGGGAATGGCAGCGACGCCGACCTCCCGCGTGAGCCAGCGCGCGAACTCGACGTCCGGCAGGTCGCTCACCGCGGAATAGTCCACGAGCTGGAAATACGTGCCGGCCGACGGCGTGAACGCGAGTGGTGTCGCTTCGAGCAGCCGGCAGAAATGATCGCGCTTGGCCTGGTAGAAGGCCGGCAGCTCGACGTGATGCTGCGGGCACTCGGCCAGGAAATCCGCGAGCCCGGCCTGGATCGGCGTGGCCACCGCGAACTGGACGAACTGGTGGACCTTGCGGAACTCCGCGGTCAGCGCGCGCGGTGCCACGCAGTAGCCGACCTTCCAGCCCGTGGCGTGGTACGTTTTGCCGAAGGACGACACGACGAAGCTGCGCTCGGCGAGCTCCGGGCGCGTGAGCAGGCTCGCGTGAGCCCGGCCGTCGTAGAGCATGTGCTCGTAAACTTCATCCGAAAGGACCAGCGCGCCACTCGCGCGCAGGAGATCGGCGAGAGCGTCGAGGTCCCGCGTCGCTAACGCCGCGCCGCTCGGGTTGTGTGGCGAGTTGACGATGAGCAGTCGCGTCCGAGGGGACATGGCATCCCGCACTCGATCCCAGTCCACCGAGAAGTCCGGGCGCCGCAACGGCACGCGCACTGCTCGACCGCCGGCCAGCTCGACGGCCGGCTCGTAGGAGTCGTACGCCGGCTCGAGCAGGATCACCTCGTCGCCGGGTCGCACCACCGCCTGCACGGCACAGAACAGCGCTTCCGTGCCTCCGGACGTCACCGTCACCTCGTCGGCAGGCGACACGGACCGGCCATAGAGCGATTGCACCTTCTGCGCGATCGCCTCACACAGCGCTGGCCAGCCGGCCATCGGCGCGTACTGGTTCCTTCCCGCCCGCATGTGCCCGACGACGAGGTCCACAAGTCGCTGCGGCGGATCGAAGTCCGGGAATCCCTGCGAGAGATTGAGCGCGCCGCATTCGGCCGCGAGGCGCGACATCACGGTGAAGATCGTCGTGCCGACGTGCGGCAGCTTCGACGACGGCAGCGCGGTCACGGCAGCCATGTCGCGGCGTGCGAGCCTACAGGGAAGTATTCACGGCGTGTCTCGCGGACCCTGCTCCGGCCCGGAACCTGCTCGCCGCGCATCAGGTGGCTACCACGCGCGCCGTCGACGTCGCTGCCGCCATCGCGGCGCCGATGATGCCCGCGTCGTTGCGGAAGTGCGCCGGCACGATCGCGGCGCGGCTCCTGAGCAGCGAGCCGAACTTCTCCCAGTTCTCGGTGACGCCGCCGCCGATGATGAACAGGTCCGGCCACAGCAGCCGGTGGTAGGCCTCCAGCACCTCGTTCAGCGCTGCGGCCCACTCGCTCCAGCCGAGGTTCCGGTCCGACTTCACCTTGGCCGACGCGCGGTGTTCCGCTTCCTCGCCACGCACTTCGAGGTGCCCGAGTTCCGTGTTCGGCAGCAGCCGGCCGTCCACGAAGATCGCCGTGCCGATGCCCGTGCCGAGCGTCAGCAGCATGACCGTCCCGTCACATCCCTTGCCCGCCCCGAGCGTGATTTCCGCGATGCCCGCCGCATCCGCATCGTTCAGGAAGGCGACCGGCCGCCCGATGCGCGCCTCGAGCAGCGCCTGCGCGTTCGTGCCGACCCAGCGCCTGTCGATGTTGGCCGCCGTCCACGCGACGCCGCGCTTCGTGACCGCCGGGAAGGCGAGGCCCACGGGCCCCGAGGATGGCAGGTCGCGGGCCATGGACGCGAGCAGGTCGATGACGTCGGACGGTGTCGCGCCCTCGGGCGTCGGACGGCGCAGGACCTCGCCCTCGACCGTGCCCGTCCCGAGGTTGACGAGGCCCGCCTTGACGAAGGATCCACCGACGTCGAAAGCCAGGATCGGCCCTTGCTGCATGCGTCGTCAGCCCTTCTTCAGGCTCTCGATCATCTGCTGGTTCGCCGCGAGCGCCATCTGCGCGTCGCGTTCGCGCGCCTTCTGCTGGCGCGACATGGCGACGCCGGCAAAGGTGACGCCGATGGCCACGATCGTCGCCAGCGCGTTGATGTCCGGGCTGACGCCGAGGCGCACCTTCGAGAAGATGACCATCGGCAGCGTGCTCGACCCAGGGCCTGCGACGAAACTGGTGATGACGAGGTCGTCGAGCGACAGGGTGAACGCGAGCAGCCAGCCCGACAGCAGCGCCGGGAAGATGATCGGCAGCGTGATCAGGAAAAAGACCTTCCACGGCCGCGCGCCGAGGTCCATCGCGGCTTCCTCGAGCGACTCGTCCATCTGCGTCAGGCGCGACTGCACGATCACCGTGACGTAGGCCATCGTCAGGGTCACGTGCGCGATGATGATCGTCATCATCCCGCGCCCGGCGGGCCAGCCGATCAGCTGTTCCATGGTCACGAACAGCAGCAGCAGCGACAGGCCGGTGATGACCTCGGGCATGACGAGCGGCGCCGTGGTGAGTCCGGAGAAGAGCGTGCGCCCCTTGAACGGCCCGAACCGCGCCAGGACCATCCCGGCCAGCGTGCCGAGGATCACGGCCACCGTCGCGGAAATCGCTGCGACCCGGAGGCTGAGCCACGCAGCCCCCAGGATCTGGTCGTTCTGCAGCAGCGCGCCGTACCACTTCGTCGAGAAGCCGCCCCAGACCGTGACCAGTTTCGAGGCGTTGAACGAGTAGACGATCAGCGACGCGATCGGGATGTAGAGGAACGCGAAGCCGACGATCAGCGACAGCATCCGGAACCAGGAGCGGCCCTGCATTACGTGCGCTCCCCTTCCTCGTTCGCGGCGTTCTGCGCGCGGTCGAGGTACATGATCGGCAGCACGAGGAACAACAGCAGCGCGATCGCCACGGCGCTCGCCACCGGCCAGTCACGGTTGTTGAAGAACTCGGTCCACAGCACCTTGCCGATCATCAGCATGCCCGGGTCGCCGAGCAGCGACGGGATGACGAACTCGCCCACGGCCGGGATGAAGACGAGCAGGCAGCCGGCGATTACGCCCGGCAGCGACAACGGCAGCGTCACCTTGACGAATGCCTGCCAGGGCTTGCAGCCGAGGTCGGCCGCTGCCTCGAGGAGCGTCAGGTCCATCTTCTCGAGGTTCGAATAGAGCGGCAGGAGCATGAACGGCAGGTACGAGTACACCATGCCGATGTAGACGGCGAAGTCCGTCTGCAGCATCTGGATCGGCTCGTCGATCACGCCCATGGCCATCAGCGCGTTGTTGACGAGGCCGTTGTTCTTCAGCAGCCCGATCCAGGCATACACGCGCAACAGGAACGACGTGAAGAACGGCAGCACCGCGAGCAGCAGCAGTATGTTGCGCGTCGAAGGGTTGCTCCGCGCCATCGCGTAGGCCATCGGGTAGCCGATCAGCAGGCAGAGCAGCGTGGAGACGCCGGCGACGAAGATCGAGTTGAGGTACGACTTCCAGTACAGGTTGTCCTCGACCAGGAACGTGAAGTTGCCGAGGTTGAGCTGGACCTGCAGCATCTTCTCGGAGGCCCAGTGCAGCAGGGGCTCGTACGGCGGCATCGCGATCGCCGACTGCGAGAAACTGATCTTCAGCACGATCACGAACGGAATCAGGAAGAACAGCAGCAGCCACAGGTACGGGACGGTCGTGACGAGCGTCCGCCCGCGGGGCAGCAGTCGCTTGAACCGGCGCATCACTTCGTCACCACCACCGGGCTCGTCGCGTGCCAGTGCACGTACACCCGCTCGTCCCAGGTGATCCGGTCGTCCGCGTGACGGAAGACGTTCGGCTGCGTGACACGCACGATCTTGCCGGAATCGAGCCTGATCAGGTAGATCGAGACGTCGCCCATGTAGGCGATGTCACGGACGGTGCCGGCGCCCCAGTTGTCGGCGTCGGCCGGCTTCTCGCGGCTGATCTGCATCTTCTCGGGACGCACCGCCGCCCAGACGGTCGCACCCGGCGCCGAGCTCACGCCGTGGTCCACGTAGATCGGTGCCTCCAGGTCGGCGGTCCCGATGCGAACGTACGACGGCTCGTCCTCGATCAGCTTGCCCTCGAACGTGTTCACCTGGCCGATGAACTCCGCGACGAAACGCGAGTTCGGGTACTCGTACATCTCGCTCGGCGTGCCGACCTGGACGATCTCGCCGTGGTTCATGAGGCCGACGCGGGTGGAGAGCGTCATCGCCTCCTCCTGGTCATGCGTCACCACGATGAAGGTCACGCCCAGGGTCTCCTGGATGTTGATGAGCTCGAACTGCGTGTGCTCGCGCAGTTTCTTGTCGAGCGCCGCGAGCGGCTCGTCGAGCAGGAGCAGCTTCGGCTTCTTCACCAGCGCGCGGGCGAGCGCGACGCGCTGCCGCTGGCCGCCCGACAGCTGGTGTGGCTTGCGCTTCGCGAACTGGCCGAGCTTCACGAGGTCGAGCATGTCCGCGACGCGTCGCGCGAGCTCGGCCTTGGCGACCCTTTCCTGCTTGAGGCCGAATGCCACGTTCTGCTCCACCGTCATGTGCGGGAAGACCGCGTACGACTGGAACATCATGTTGACCGGGCGCTCGTACGGCGGAATGGTGGTCATGTCCACGCCGTCGATGTAGATCCTGCCCGACGTGGGCCGCTCGAAGCCGGCGAGCATCCGGAGCAGCGTCGTCTTGCCGCAGCCCGAGGCGCCGAGCAGGCAGAAGATCTCCTTCTTGTAGATGTCGAGGCTCACGTCGTCGACCGCGACGAAGTCGCCGAACTTCTTCGTGATCTTCTCGATGCGGACGTAGGGCTTCGCCTCCGGGTCCGTCCACGGTTCGAATTTCTGCTGGGTCGCGCGGGGTGAGGTGGCCATGGGGTCTCGGGCGTTGGTTGTCTGGTCGGGCGGCTCAGCGGCCGGTCGTGAATCGCGTCCACGCGCGGTTCAACTGCCGCGTGAACTCCGGTGACTTGGCCAGGTTCGGCTTCAGGCGGGCCTTGGTCTCGGGCGTCGGGTAGATGCCCGGGTCGCTGCGCAGGTCCTCGTTCACGAGATCCGTGGCCCTGGCGTTCGCGTTCGCGTAATTGACGAAGTTCGAGTTGCGCGCGGCGACGTCCGGCCGCAGCAGGTAGTCGATGAACAGGTGGGCATTCTGCGGATGCTTCGCGTCCGCAGGGATCGCCAGCGTATCGAACCACATGAGGGCGCCTTCCTTCGGGATCGAGTACTCGATCTGCACCGGCTTGCCCGCGTCCGCGGCGCGATCGCGCGCCTGCAGCATGTCGCCGCTGTAGCCCACCGCGATGCAGTACTCGCCGTTCGCCAGGCCCTCGATGTAGGCCGAGCTGTTGATCGTGCGGATGAACGGCCGTATGGCGAGGAGCTTCTCCTCGGCGAGCTTCAGGTCGGCCTCGGACTGGCTGTTCGGGTCCTTGCCGAGGTAGAGCAGCACGGTGGCCACCATGTCCGTCGGGTCGTCGAGGACCGAGACGCCGCAACCCTTGAATTTCGCGATCACCGCGGGATCGAAGATCAGGCGCCAGCTGTCCACGGGCGCGTCCGGCAGGATCCTGCGGACCCTGGCCGCGTCGTAGCCGATGCCCGTGGTGCCCCACATGTAGACCACGGAGTGGTCGTTGCCCGGGTCGTGCCCGGCCGCGAGCTGCGTGATCCCGGGGTCGAGGTTGGCGAGGTTCGGCAGCTTCGACTTGTCGAGCTTCTGGAACACCCCGGCCTTGATCTGCCGCTCGAGGAAGTAGGCGCTCGGCACCACGACGTCGTAACCGGAGTTGCCGGTGAGCAGCTTCGTCTCGAGCACCTCGTTCGAGTCGAACACGTCGTAGCGGACCTTGATCCCGGTCTCCTTCTGGAAGTCCTCGATCACCTGGGGGTCGATGTAATCCGACCAGTTGTAGACGTTGAGGATCTTGTCCTCGGCGGGGGCCGCCGGACCCGACGGGGCCGCCCCGGATGCCTGCGGCGCCGGCGGGGCCTCGGGTTTCTTGCCGCAGCCGAACCCGAGCAATGCGGTCAGCGCGGCGAGCATTGCCGTGCGGCTCGTGCTTCTCATGGGTCTCCCTGTTCCCGACTGTTCGAGCCGCGCCCGGTCCGCCGGGCGCGACAGGCCCGGTTATAGCTCAGGCGACCGGCCGATGGGTAGGCTGGAAGCCAAGCGGGGCGGCCGGAGGAAGCTTCTCCGACCGCCCCGCGTTTCATCCGGACCTGCGCTGGCCTACTTGCCGGTGGTGAACCGGGTCCAGGTGCGGTTCAGGGCACGCGTGTAGTCCGCGGACCGCGCCAGGTTCGGGAACAGCTTGTTCATGACCTCCGGCGGCGGGTACACGCCCGGGTCGTTGCGGACCGCGGGGTCGAGCAACGGCACCGAGGCGGCGTTGCCGTTCGCGTAGTGCACGAAATTCGAATTCGCGGCCGCCACTTCCGGCTTCATCATGAAGTTGATGAAGGCGTGGGCATTGTTCGGGTGCGGTGCGTCCGCCGGGATGGCGTACATGTCGAACCAGATGATGGTGCCTTCCTTCGGCACGCTGAGGGCGATCTCGACGCCCTGCTTGGCCTCCTCGGCGCGGCTCTTCGCCTGCAGGATGTCGCCGCTCCAGCCGAGCGAGACGCAGATGTCGCCGTTCGCCAGGGAGTCGATGTACTGCGAGCTGTGGATCATCCGGACGTTCGGGCGGAGCTTCATCAGCACATCCTCGGCGGCCTTCAGGTCGTCGAGGTTCTCGCTGTTCGGGTCCTTGCCGAGATAGGCGAGGATGATGCCGACCACCTCGTCCGGGGCGTCCAGGACCGAGATGCCGCAGCCCTTGAACTTGGACGACCACTTCGGATCCAGCAGCAGGGCCCAGCTGTCGACCGGCGCGTTCGGGTCGATCGCCTTGACCTTCTTCACGTTGTAGCCGATCGCGGTCGTCCCCCACATGTGGTTCACCGCGTACTGGTTGCCCGGATCGTGGCGCGCGACGCGCTCGAGGATGCCCTTGTCGAGGTTCCCCCAGTTCGGGAGCTTCGACTTGTCGAGCTTCTGGAACACGCCCGCCTTGATCTGCAGCTCGAGGAACGAGGCCGACGGCACCACGACGTCGTAGCCGGTGTTGCCGGCGAGGAGCTTCGTCTGCAGCACCTCGTTCGAGTCGAACACGTCGTAGTTGACCTTGATGCCGGTCTCCTTGGTGAACTCCTCGAGCATCTTCGGGTCGATGTAGTCCGACCAGTTGTAGACGTTGACGAACTTTTCCTCGGCCGGTGCGGCCGCCGGAGGCGGCGCCTTCGCGGCTTCAGCGGCGGGCGGCGCCTGCTCCTGCTTCTTGCCGCAACCGACGAGCGCGACTGCTGCAACCAGGCCCGCGAGCCCGGCGCGAATGGTGAGTTTCATCGTGGCATATCCCCGTTGTGGCGACCCATGGGGGCGCGGCTCGGCGGCCACGCCCGGAAAGTCGAATGTATAGCGCAATGCTCCGGCGGCGCCAAGCGACGCGAGGTCAGAGCCGGCCCTCGGCGCGGCAGCGCTCGAGCGTCAGGTCGAGGCACCGCCACGCTTTCTCGGCCAGTTCGTCGATCTGCTCGCGCGTGATCACGAGCGGGGGCGCGATGATCATCGTGTCGCGGACCGCCCGCATGATCAGGCCGTTCCGGAAGCAGAAGTCCCGGCAGATCGTGCCCACCTCGCCCCGCTTGTCGAAGAACTGGCGGGACCGCTTGTCGCGGACGAGTTCGAGCGCCCCGATCAGCCCCACCGAGCGTGCCTCGCCGACGATCGGGTGCTCGGACAGCTCCCGCCATTTCTTCGCGAGATAGGGGCCGGTCTCGTCCCGGGTCCGCGGGACCAGGTTCTCCTGCTGGATCAGGCTCAGGTTCACGCTGGCCACCGCGCAGGCGACCGGGTGGCCCGAATAGGTGTAGCCGTGGGCGAACTCCCCGCCCTTGTCGATCAGCACGTCCGCGACCCGGTCCGCCACCATGACGCCGCCGATCGGCAGGTAGCCCGAGGACAGGCCCTTGGCGATGGTCATCAGGTCGGGTCGGATGCCGTAGAGGTTGCTGCCGAACCAGTGACCGGTACGGCCGAAGCCGCAGATCACCTCGTCCGCGATCAGCAGGATCCCGTGCCGGTCGCAGATCTTCTGGATCTCCGGCCAGTAGGTGTCGGGCGGGATGATGACGCCGCCGGCCCCCTGGATCGGCTCGCCGATGAATGCGGCGACGCGGTGCGCACCGAGTTCCTCGATCTTGCGCTCGAGCTCGCGGGCGGCCTTCAGGCCGAACTCGGCCGGCGACAGGTTGCCGCCCTCGCCGTACCAGTACGGTTGCGGGATGTGCACGATGTCCGGGATGGGCAGCCCGCCCTGCTCGTGCATGAACGCCATGCCGCCGAGGCTCGCGCCGGCCACCGTGCTGCCGTGGTACGCATTGACGCGGCTCACGATGACCTTGCGCTCCGGCTGGCCGAGCAGGTCCCAGTAACGGCGCACGAGGCGCACGATCGTATCGTTGCCTTCCGAGCCCGAACCCGTGAAGAAGACGCGGTTGAACTGCGTCGGCGTCAGGTCCACCAGCTGCTTCGCGAGTTCGATCGCCGGCGGGTGGG
>JBBIVG010000093.1:0-10967 GCA_037439865.1 Nevskiaceae bacterium | reverse complement strand
GGGAGGCAGACGCCCCCTTCCCCCCAATGTGCTTTGGAGGTACGACGGGTCACCACACACCCGCCTGCACACCGAGGTGACTACAGAGCCTCGGCTCCCCTTGCTCATCCCTCACATCATCTGAGGTCCTGGGCCGCCTGTTGCACAGACCCCGGTACCGGTCACTTCCCAGCGGTGCAACCGCTGCCAGCGTCGTGCTGACCGGACCAGCATCGTTGCTGGCGCATACGCACGTGCAGCCCTACGCTCTACTTGACGGCTGCACCGTCAAATCTAGCCTAAGGGACCACGGGGATTGCTCCCCACGTTAGCGACTGCCTAACGTGTGGAAATTTCAGTAGATCAGGGAGAGGGGGTCATCACGAAGCTGCTGCGCACGTTTCAGGTGATCTGCGACAGTATCTTGCGCCGCGTATTTCCTGTTGATCGCCTCACGTAACTTTCGATACGCATAGATCGCGTCAATGATCTGGGACGTCTTCGCCCCGGCCTCTTTGGCATCAAGTACCCGCAGATACAACAGCCATTGCTTCTCGCTGGATCGAGCCGGGCGTACCACCGAGATGCCCTTACGGCGAATGACGAGCAATGACTCGGCCCGCCTCAATTGGGGCGGCAATGGTCGACGCAGGTCAAAGGTCAGCGTCGCAAACTCGGGTCGCTGCAGGACCAGGCCCGACTCTTCGTGCTCGCAGTAGAAGGTCTGAACCTGCTCGCTATCGGGTTCGATCGGACCGGCCAAAAAAAATCGTGGCACTCCGTCTTGGTCCGGGTTTGCGATAGGGTCTAACTGGCCCCACTTTGCGCCGAGGTCTCTTGCAAGTCGGTCTACGTCGTAGGCCTTACCGCTGAAGTGGAGGCGGCCTATTCGAGGGACCTTCTCCCACGATGCGGCAACTCTGGCGTAGTCCGTACGGTAAGTCTGGTTCCGGCGCATGAATTCCCATGCCCAGCCCGCGCGATCTAGGTCTTTCGGGTAAGCCTTCGGATCCTTCCAGTTCGGCATTTTTCCCCACGATCGCGGCTGACTAACGAGTGGAGCTTAATCCTACGTCAGCCTCGCACAATCGTGGTCGTGAAGTTAGGGCGGCGATAGTCAGCAGTTAAGTGGTCGGTGCCAACGACATCGACGTCCAGCGGCTGAACGACCTAATCGTTCGAATCTGAGCAATCGAAGACCGTGAACGACACTGATGGAACTCTGCCACTCCCACCGCCTCGATGCCTGTCACGCGATCAAGCGGCGGCGTATCTCGGGGTGGGGCGCACGCTGTTCACTCGGCTCGGGATTCGCCCAATACGGCTGGGGCGGCGACTTCTTTACGACCGCGTTGACCTCGATGCCTGGCTCGATGAGCATAAGGGTCGAGGGCGGGCCATAGAGGAGGTTCTATGGCCCGAGGACGAGGACTCTACCGACGAAAAGACTCACCATTCTGGTGGGTCGACGTGGTCCTCCCGGATGGACGCCGAGTATGCAAGAGCACTCGGGTTCGGGAACTCCACGAAGCCGAGGAGTGCTTAGTTCGCCTCAAGGCGGAAGCGTACGAGGTCGTACGGACGGGGCTTCCAGCGAGCCGTGGTTGGCAGGAGGCCGTGGTGCGGTACTTGGCGGAAATCACCGACAAGAAGACCGTTGTCATGGATCGACTGCACCTGCGGCAACTGGACCCCTTCCTGCGTGAAAAGCGACTGCACGAGATCGACATGGACGTGCTTTGGTCGTTCATTCACGCGCGACGCAAACGGGACGGCGTGGCCAATTCCACGGTGAACCGCGCGCTAGAGATCGTGCGCCGGATCCTCAACCTTGCCTGTCAGGAGTGGGGCTGGCTGCAACGGGTTCCTCGCATACGGATGCTCAAGGAACCGAAGCGTCGGATCCGATTCCTGACGGGTGAGGAAGCGGACCGCCTCAACGAGGCATTGCCGGAGCATCTGCGCCCTGTGGTGCGGTTCGCCCTGGCGAGTGGGTGCCGGATGTCCGAGATCCTGCACCTGGAGTGGACGCGCGTCGATTTCGGTCGGCGCGTGGCGTGGCTAGACCCAGGGACCACGAAGAATGGCGAGGGACGCGGCATCCCGTTAAACAACGATGCCGTGCTCGCCCTTCGAGCGGTCCAGGGGGCTCACGCTCGGTGGTGCTTTACGTACCAAGGTGAGCCGATGCGGGCCGTAGGCTCGGCGTGGGAGCGGTCTTTGCGGCATGCCGGAATCGAGGAGTTTAGGTTCCACGATTTGCGGCACACGTGGGCCAGTTGGCACGTCATGAGCGGCACGAGCTTGCAGGAACTGATGGAGTTGGGAGGCTGGAAGTCGTTCGAGATGGTGCTCCGGTATGCACATTTGGCACCGGAGCATCTATCGGCGGCGGCCCAGCGGATCGAACGGACGTGGGGCGTCGTGGACAGTGACTCTACGATTTCCCTACGCCAGACAGCATAAAGGCCTACGCGCTACCGTAAGCCTTTGATGCAAATGGCGCGCCCGGAGAGATTCGAACTCCCGACCTTCTGGTTCGTAGCCAGACACTCTATCCAACTGAGCTACGGGCGCGTAAACCGACGCGAATTCTACTGGCGG
The DNA here is from genome assembly GCA_037439865.1 of Nevskiaceae bacterium. Lineage (GTDB taxonomy): Bacteria > Pseudomonadota > Gammaproteobacteria > Steroidobacterales > Steroidobacteraceae > RPQJ01. Next base: position 8,384 of record JBBIVG010000093.1, on the reverse strand, counting down.
AGAGAGAGGGATTCGAACCCTCGAAGGGCTTTTGACCCTTACGCCCTTAGCAGGGGCGCGCCTTCGACCACTCGGCCATCTCTCCGGCTTGCAGAGAGCCGCGAAGGATAGCCGGACGGGGCCCGGACGTAAAGCCGGACCGCCCCGGGGGGCATCGCGTCAGCTTCAAGGGGAGGCCCCGGCCGATGGCCGGGGCCCGCGTCAATCGGGGAACGAGCCTTGTCCGTTGCCGGGCTTCGCAGGACGGCCGGAAACGCCCTCCTGCTCTTCGCGCTTGATGCGCTCGAAGATTTCCTCGCGGTGAACGGCAACGTCGCGCGGCGCATTCACGCCGATCCGGACCTGGTTGCCCTTCACGCCGAGGACCGTGACCGTCACGTCGTTCCCGATCATGACCGTCTCCCCCACGCGGCGCGTGAGAATAAGCATCCTGAGCTCCTGGCCAGTGTGGCCGCTTGCCAACGACGGCGCGCCGAAACTTCCCTGCGCGCGCCACAACATCTTCGACAGCCCGGCGCAATTCTTGTTCCTCGCTCCGCCGGAGCCGCCCCGCCACCTCGCTGCTGAACCGTCCGTTCGCGGCCGACCCTCAGCGAGGGTGCAACGATACCGCACCCCTGCAAACGTCATCAAGGCGGGCAGGCCGTTGCGACGGTATGGTCGGCTGGGTCCAGATCTCACCCATTCAGGGTAGGCGCTCCTCGAGCCAGGCCCGCACGCTGCCCAGGGCCGCATCGAGCTTGTCGGGTGCGGTGCCACCGGCCTGGGCGAGGTCCGGCCGGCCGCCGCCCTTGCCGCCCACCTGCTGGGCCACGAAATTCACGAGATCACCGGCCTTGACCTTGCCGGTCATGTCGGCCGTGACGCCCGCGATCAGCAGCACCTTGCCATCGGAATCCACCGAGCCCAGGACGATGACGGCGCTCCCGAGCTTGTTTTTCAGCTGATCCACGGCGTTGCGCAGCGCCGGCGCGTCGGCGCCCTCGACGCGAGTGGCGAGGAGTTTCGCTGCACCGACCGGAGCCGCATCGCTCGCCAGGTCGCGGCCCTGGCCGCTCGCGAGCTTGTCCTTGAGCTGCGCGATCTCCTTCTCGAGGCGGCGGCTGCGCTCCAGGAGGTGGCGCACCTTTTCCTCGACGTCGTCGCGCGTGGCCTTGAGGGCACCCGCCACGTCCTTCAGTTTCTGGTCCGTCTCGACCACGAAATCAAAGGCCGCGTCGCCGGTGACGGCCTCGATGCGCCGCACGCCCGCGGCGATGCCGCCTTCGCTCAGGATGCGAAAGAAGCCGATGTCGCCCGCCCGGGACACGTGCGTTCCGCCGCAGAGTTCCGTCGAGAAATCGCCGACGCGAAGGACGCGCACGTGCTCGTCGTACTTCTCCCCGAAGAGCGCCATCGCACCCGAGGCGACGGCCTCGTCGAACTTCATGAGCTTCATCTCGGCCTCGGCATTCGCGCGAATCTCGGCGTTCACGAGGCGCTCGATCTCACGCAGTTCGTCCGGCGTGACCGCCGAGTAGTGTGCGAAGTCGAAACGCAACCGCTCCGGCGAGACCAGTGAGCCCTTCTGCGTGACGTGCGTGCCGAGCACCTTGCGCAGCGCCGCATGCAGGAGGTGGGTCGCCGTATGGTTGAGTCGCGTCGCCTGGCGCAATCCGTGATCCACCTCGGCCTGCACCGTGTCGCCGACGCGCAGCGCGCCGGATTCGAGCTTCCCGACGTGAATGTGGGCCTTGCCGAGTTTCTGCGTGTCGGCTACGACGAAGTTCGCGCCGCCCGCCGTGATCACACCGCGGTCGCCGACCTGGCCGCCACTCTCCGCGTAGAAAGGTGTCGCATCGAGCACCACCTGCCCTGCTTCGCCCGCCCGCAGTTCCTGCACCGACTCCTTGCCGCGGAACAGTTCGAGCACACGGCCCGAACCTCGCTCGGTCTCGTAGCCGGTGAACCTCGTCTGGCCCTCGACCTTGACGTCGGCGCGGAGATCCACGCCGAACTTGCTGGCCGCACGCGCCCGGGCGCGCTGCTCCTCCATCGCGGTCTCGAACCCGGCTTCATCGATCGCGAGGCCGCGCTCGCGTGCGATGTCGTTCGTGAGGTCCACCGGGAAGCCGTACGTGTCATACAGGCGGAACACCGTTTCACCCGGGATCTGCTTGCCCTCGAGCTTTCCAATTGCGCCATCGAGCAGCGCCATCCCCTGCGCGAGCGTCTCCGCGAAACGCTCCTCCTCCTGGCGGATGACGCGCTCGATATGGGCGCGCTGCGTCCGCAGCTCCGGATACGCGGCGCCCATTTCGTCGTCGAGCGCCGGCACGAGGGCGTGGAAGAATGGCTCGCGCTGGCCGAGCATGAAGCCGTGGCGGATGGCGCGGCGCATGATGCGCCGGAGCACGTAGCCGCGACCCTCGTTCGACGGCAGCACGCCGTCCGCGATGAGGAACGAGCACGCGCGGATGTGATCTGCGATCACGCGCAGCGAGCTCGACTTGGGGTCCTTCGCGCCCGTGAGGCGGGCCGCCTCGACGATCAGGTGGCGGAAGAGGTCGATGTCGTAGTTGCTGTGCACGCCCTGCATCACGGCCGCGATGCGCTCGAGGCCCATGCCGGTGTCCACCGACGGCTTCGGCAGAGGCGTCATCGTGCCGTCGGCCGAACGATCGAACTGCATGAAGACGAGGTTCCAGATCTCGACGTAGCGGTCACCATCCTCGTTCGGCGAGCCCGGCGGGCCGCCTTCGATTCCCGGACCGTGGTCGTAGAAGATCTCGGAGCAGGGTCCGCATGGGCCGGTGTCGCCCATGGCCCAGAAATTCGACTTCATGCCCATCCGCGTGAGGCGGCCCGGGTCGACGCCGATCTCCTTGAGCCAGATTTCCGCGGCGCCATCGTCTTCCTGGTAGACCGTCACCCAGAGGCGCTCGGGCGGGATGCCGAGCGTGCCGGTGACGAAGTCCCACGCGTAGCGGATCGCCTCGCGCTTGAAGTAGTCGCCGAAGCTGAAGTTGCCGAGCATCTCGAAGAACGTGTGGTGCCGGGCGGTGTAGCCCACGTTCTCGAGGTCGTTGTGCTTGCCACCCGCGCGAACGCAGCGCTGCGAACTCGCGGCGCGCACGTAGCTGCGGTGGTCCTTGCCGAGGAACACGTCCTTGAACTGGACCATGCCGGCGTTGGTGAAGAGCAGCGTCGGGTCGTTGCCCGGCACCAGCGAGCTCGACGGCACGACGGTGTGGCCGTGGCTCTTGAAGAAGTCGAGGAAGGCGGCGCGCAGCTCGGCGCTGCTCATCTGCTTTTGCGGGTCGCGCATCTTGGTCATGGGTCGATATCGTCGCCCGGGCCGAGCGCGGCCCGGATCTGCTCGGAGGTAAACCCGCGATATTGCAGGAATTTCCCCTGCCTTGCACGCTCGCGGTAATCCGCGGGGCCGGCGGCGCCGAAGCGCTTGCGCCGTGTCTCGCGCGCGATGGCGACCCAGTCTTCACCGGCGCCCTCGAGCGCCGACTCGATGTCCTCTCCCGCGATGCCGCGCCCACGAAGCTCGGCACGGATACGCACGGGCCCGTGCCCCCGCCCCGCATGCTGCCGGACGAACTGCTCGATGAAACGCGACTCGGAGAGGAGGCGCTCGGCCAGGAGTCCGGCGATCACGGACTCGACCACGGCGCGGGTGTAGCCGCGCTTCTCGAGGCGCCGGGCGAGCTCGGCGCGGCCGAAGTCCCGGCCCGCCAGCAGCGCGAGCGCAGCGGTGCGGACCGTGCGCTCGTCTGCCCCGGCCGGGTCGGTATCAGGCTTCCTCGGCCGCCTCACCCTTGGCCGCCTCGCCCTTGCGCGCCGGCAGCAGCTTCGCCCGCAGCGCGTCCTCGATCTCGCCCGCGACGTCCTTGTGGCCCTGGAGATAGGTGCGGACGTTGTCCTTGCCCTGGCCGATGCGCTCACCCTTGTAGCTGTACCACGAGCCGGACTTCTCGATCAGGTTGTGCAGCACGCCGAGCTCGATGATCTCGCCTTCGCGCGAGATGCCGGTGCCGTACATGATCTCGAACTCGGCCTCGCGGAACGGCGGCGCGACCTTGTTCTTGACCACCTTGACGCGCGTCTGGTTGCCGACGACCTCCTCGCCCGACTTGATCGCGCCGATGCGGCGGATGTCGAGGCGTACGGAGGCGTAGAACTTGAGCGCGTTGCCGCCCGTGGTGGTTTCCGGGTTGCCGAACATCACGCCGATCTTCATGCGGATCTGGTTGATGAAGACGACGATCGTGTTCGAGCGCTTGATGTTGCCGGTGAGCTTGCGCAGCGCCTGCGACATGAGGCGCGCCTGCAGGCCGACCTGCATCTCGCCCATCTCGCCCTCGATCTCGGCCTTGGGCGTGAGCGCCGCCACGGAGTCGACCACCACGATGTCCACGGCGCCGGAGCGCACGAGCATGTCGGTGATCTCGAGCGCCTGCTCACCCGTGTCCGGCTGCGAGACCAGCAACTCGTTGACATTGACGCCAAGCTTCTCCGCATACGCCGGGTCGAGCGCGTGCTCGGCGTCGACGAAGGCAGCGGTGCCACCCCGGCGCTGCGTCTCGGCGATCGCCGTGAGCGCGAGCGTGGTCTTGCCCGACGACTCAGGGCCGTAGATCTCCACCACGCGGCCACGCGGCAGGCCTCCGACGCCGAGCGCAATGTCGAGGCCGAGCGAGCCAGTGGAGACCGTCTCCACGTCGTACGTGGCGCTCGCATCGCCGAGGCGCATGACCGAGCCCTTGCCGAACTGCTTCTCGATCTGGCCCAGCGCGGCGACGAGCGCCTTCTTGCGGTTGTCTTCCATTGCTATACCCGTGGAGCCCGGGGGCTCGGTCAGAAGTGGGAATCCGGGAAGGCGCGCATTATTCCATAGGGGGCATGCGCACGCCGGACGAAAAATTGATCTGAATCAGTACTTTCTCGTGGCGCAGGCTCATGGCGTGAGCCCGCAGCCACGGGCGCCATTCAGGCACCGAGCGGCCACGTCGCCAGCCTCTCGTAGCGCGAACCCGACGGGTCGGTCGAGGACTCGACGAGCGAGAATTCGCGGGCCGGCCAGCCGAGGGGCTCGACCGCTTCGAGCGACGGAGGGCGGCGAACCTTGCGGGCCAGCGTCAGGTGCGCCGCATACGGCCGCTTTTCAGGCTCGAAGCCGCGCGCGAGCAGTTGGGAGCGCAGCGACAGCACGAGTTCCGTGAGGGCCGCGGGTGACGCCGTGGCGGTGAGGCAAAGCACCTGCGGGCGTTTCCAGTGCTCGACACGATCGAGGACGATCTCGAACGCCGGCGTCCTGCCCGCGACAGCCGCACCCGTCGCGAGGGCCGCCGGAACACGCGACTCGGGTACGCTTCCGAGAAATTCCAGCGTCAGGTGCAACTGGTCGCGACGCTGGCTTCGCCCCAGTCCCTGAGGCACGAGCCGAGGCAGGGATGCCAGCAGCGCCTCGAGCGTCGGGGTGTCGGGCCACAAGGCGAAGAACAGTCGCCGGCCGGGCTCGGGACGGCCCGACACCAGGCTGCCCGGGGACCGCTCCGGCGCAACCCCGTTCATGCTTCGAGGACGCCTCGGAGGGCCGCAGCGACCGCGCACCGGCGGACAGCCTCGCGGCCCCCTCCGAACTGCTCGAGTGCCGTCCGCACCTCCAACCGGTCGTCGTGACGCACCGACCAGGCGAACCAGACGGTTCCCACCGGTTTGCCCGGGGACCCGCCGTCCGGCCCAGCGACACCGCTGACCGCCAGCGCGATTTCGCCGCCGCACCGATCCAGTGCGCCGGACGCCATTTCACGCACCGCAGCCTGGCTCACGGCGCCTTCCTGGCTGAGCGTTTCGGGCCGCACGCCGAGCACGCCTTCCTTGACTTCGTTGGCGTACGCAACCGCGCCCCCGAGGAACCACCGGCTGCTGCCGGCGACGTCCGTGCAGGCCTTGGCGACCCAGCCACCGGTGCACGATTCGGCAACCACGAGACGGCGGCCCTGGGCCAGCAATCGCTCGGCGACGCGCTCCGCCAGCGCGCGGATCTCGGCATCGGTGGGGGGCACCATGCAGCGATTCTAGTCGCCTCTGGACAACACCGGGGGGCCTGTCCTACCGTGGTGGTCCCACCCCTGTCGAGGCGTTCATTTCATGAGAATTGCCCCGTTGGCCATCGCCCTGGCCCTGACCGCGCTCCCGCTGGCCTCCCACGCCAGGGACAAGATCTCGCTCACAGGCGACGAGCAGGTCTTGCTCAAGCAGGTGCAGAGTGACCGACGCGCGATCTTCGCCGACAATATGGGCCTGAGCGACGCCGAAAGCGCCAGGTTCTGGCCCGTGTACGACAGGTACGAAGCCGAGCGGAAGAAGCTCGAAGAGCGCTACGTCGCCATGATCAATGACTTCGCGGCCAAGTACGACACGCTCACGGACGAGCAGGCGCAGAAGCTGCTCGCCGAGCGGCTCGACATCGAGAAGCAGCTGTTTGAACTCCGGCAAAAGTACACGAAGGAAGTGGCCACGGTGCTGCCCGGCCGGAAGGCGCTGCGCTATGCCCAGATCGAGTCGCGAATCGAGAACCTGTCGCGCCGCAACCTCTACACCATCATCCCGCTCGCGCGCTGAAGGCACGCGACGCTCCACCCCCCCTGAAAAAACGAGGAATACAACATGAGGAAGATCCTGTTCGCACTGGCCGCCATCGTCGCACTCGGCGCCGCGCCGGCCACCTTTGCTGCCGACTCGGTCGGAGCCAAGGAACTCGCAAACACGCAGGAAATAATCGCCGAGCTTCAGAAGGACAAGCGCCAGGTCATGCTCGACACGCTGGCGCTCAACAACGAGCAGCTCGCGAAGTTCACCCCGATCTATGACGAATACCAGGCCGAGTTGAAGAAGTTGATGACGAGCACATCGAACCTGAGGAACCGGCTGTTCGTCGCCGACTACGGCGGCATGACGGACGCGGAATCGAAGGACATCATGGAGCAGATGTTCAAGCTCCGTAAGGAACGGCTTGAGTTGCTCAAGAAATATGCTGGCAAGCTCGACCGGCAACTGCCGGCCGTGAAGGTGTTCCAGTTCGTGCAGGTCGAGAACAAGATCCAGTCCCTGCTCGACGTGGCCGCGGCCGCGTCCATCCCGCTCGTGACCAAGACGCCGAACACCTCCAAGTAAGGACCGCACTCTCATGCGCCGCCTGCGCTTGAGATGGCTGGCAAGCAGTGTCGCGGCCGCGGCACTGCTCGCCGGCTGCGCGTCCGGTCCTTCGGTCCAGGCCGACTATGACAGGAGCGTGGATTTCGGGAAGTTCCGCACCTACGGCTTCGTCGCGCAGGTCGGCCCGGACAGCACGGAATTCAAGTCCCTGGCGCTGCAGACCATGCAGAAGGAAGCGGCCCGGCAGATGGAACTGCGCGGCTACACGGCCAGCGACAAGCCCGACCTCGTGATCAACTTCAAGGGGAAGATGGAGGAGAAGACTGACGTCGAGTCGGTGCCGGCCCCTTATTACGGCCCGGGCTGGGGCTACTACGGGTGGTACGGCGCGCCGTACGGGGGCTGGGGTGGCCAGCAGGTCACGACCCGCCGCTACAACGTCGGCACGCTCGTGATGGACATCGTCGACCGCGAGAAGCGCCAGGCCGTGTTCCAGAGCAGCATCGAGGGCGTGGTCACCAAGGAGATGCAGAAGAACCGCGAGGCCGCGATCGCCGCTGCCGTGGACAAGCTGTTCGCGAAGTACCCGTTCCGGGCCGGACAGTCCGCCAGGGTGTCCGCCGACGAGAAGAAGTAGACACGACGGGCGTGCGATCGCTGCCGCCGCCCGATCCGGCGCCAGCCTCCGCGAGGGGGCTGGCGTTTTCTTTCCCAGGACCGTGAGCCGATGAGTTCGACCGATCTTTCCGCCCACACCCCGGTGATGCAGCAGTACCTGCGCATCAAGGCGCAGCACCCTGACGTGCTGCTCTTCTACCGGATGGGTGACTTCTACGAACTCTTCTTCGAGGACGCGCGCAGGGCGGCGCGCGTGCTCGACATCACGCTCACGGCGCGTGGACAGTCCGGCGGCGAGCCGATCCCGATGGCCGGCGTGCCGGTGCAGACCGTGGACACCTATCTTGCGCGCGCGGTGCGGCGCGGCGAGTCCGTTGCGATCTGCGAGCAGATCGGCGACCCGGCCAAGGCCAAGGGGCCGGTCGAACGGCGCGTCGTCCGCGTCGTCACTCCGGGCACCGTGACGGACGACGCGTTGCTCGAGGAGCGGCGCGACACGCTGCTCGCGGCGCTGTGCACGGCGGCCGATCGCTTCGGCCTTGCCTGGCTCGAGCTGTCGAGCGGCCGGTTTCACGCGCTCGAGGCAACCGGCGTCGAGGCAATGGCCGGCGAAC
>JBBIVG010000092.1:0-10971 GCA_037439865.1 Nevskiaceae bacterium | reverse complement strand
CCGGTTTCCCCGGCCGGACCGATGCGCAGGATGCTGCGCGTGCCGCTGCCCGGCCTGCGGATGGCGGTCGAGCTGGCGGCGAAGTGATCGGCCAGACGCCCGCGCGGGTCCGCGACATCCGCCTGCGCGCGGTCCGCTTCCGGAACGAGCTTGACGCGCCCGAGCTCGAGCCGGCGAAAATCGCCGACGTAGATCGAGCGCAGGTCCAGCGTGTAGAACCCCGGCTGGTACGGCGCCGCCCGCTCGTGAAGGAGTCGGCACGCCTGGAGCGAGAGATCGCGGACCTCGAGTCCGAAAAGCGGGCGCTCGAGGCACGGCTGGGCGACCAGTCTTTCTATACCTCGGCCAACGTCGCGGAAGTACAGGCGGCGACCCGCCGTGCCGCGGAGACCGCCCGGCTGCTGGCCGCCGCGGAGGACCGCTGGCTCGAAGTGCAGTCCGAACTCGAGGCGATCGGCGAGCCCTGAAGGCTCAGGAGCGGACCAGGTGGCGCCCCAGCTCGCCGAGCGTGCGGCAGCCGAGCAGCAGCATCACGCGTTCCATCTCCGTCCGTAGCAGCGTGAGCGCGTGGCTCACGCCCGCCTCGCCGCCCGCCGCAAGGCCGTAGAGGGGCGCGCGTCCGATCATCACTCCGTGTGCGCCGAGCGCCATGGCCTTCAGGACGTCCGACCCACGGCGGAACCCGCCGTCCACCAGCACCGTGAGGCGGTCGCCGAGTTCGCTCGCCACCGCCGGCAGGAGTTCGACGCCCGACACGCACGAGTCGATCTGGCGCCCGCCGTGGTTGCTGAGCACGATGCCGTCCGCGCCCACTTCCACGGCGCGCCGCGCGTCCTCCACGCACAGGATGCCCTTCAGGACGAGCTTGCCTGGCCAACGGCTGCGCAGACGCTCCATGTCCTCCCACGCGAGCTTGGCGTTGATCTGCGTGCCCATGTAACGCGCACCGACCATCGCGGACTGGACCCCGGGAGGAAGGAACTCGACGAGGTTCTCGAAGCGCGGCGCCCCCTTCGGCACCATCACCCGCCACAGCCAGCGAGGATGCGCGAGCACGTCGAGCTTGCGCGAGAGGCGGAGCTTCATCGGCGCGGAATAGTTGCGCAGGTCCCACTCGCGCGCGCCGAAGATCGGCACGTCGGTCGTGACGACCAGCGTCTCGACGCCGGCCTCGCGCGCCATGTCCACGAGCCGGTCGATCGCCTTCTGCTCCTTCACGGGGTAGAGCTGGAACCAGACCTGTCCGTCCACCTCCGTCTTCATCTTCGCCAGCGAATAGTTCGAGACGGTGCTCAGCGTGAACGGGATGCCTGCCGACGCGGCGGCCCGGGCGAGCGCGAGGTCGCCCTGCGGCCAGAGCAGGCCGTTGAATCCGGTCGGCGCGACGATGACCGGCAGGTGGCAGGTGCGGCCGAAGATCTCGGTCGTGAGGTCGGGTGCGCCGACCCCGGCCAGCGTGCGCGGCAGCCACGTGATGCGCTCGAACACGTCGCGATTGCGGCGCAGCGCGACCTCGTCCTCCGAGCCGCCCTCGACGTACTCGAAGCTGAAGGTCGGCAGCCTCCGGCGCGCGATGCGCCGCAGGTCCTCGATGTTGATCGCCCGCCGGAAATCGCGTCCCGCGTAATGCTCGCGCTTCATGCCTGCCCCGCCTTGCCCTGCACCAGCTCGGTGATCCGCAGCGCCGTCTCGAGCGCCCGCAGCCCGTCCTCGCCGGTCACCACGGGCGGCCTGCCCTCGATGATCGAGCGCAGGAATGCCTCGATCTCCTGCCTGAGCGCGTCGCCCTGCTCGTAGGTGCGCTCCTCGATCGACACCTGGCCGAGCGCGGCCCCGGAACCCTCGGGCGGCTTGCGCACGATCGTCAGGATCTTCTGCTGCAGGTCGATGGAGACGTAGGCATCGTCCTGGAACAGGCGGAGCTTGCGCTCCTGTTTCATGCTGATGCGGCTCGCGGTCGTGTTTGCGACGCAACCGTTCGCATAGCGGATGCGCGCATTCGCGATGTCGAGCCCCGACGAAAACACCGACGTGCCGACGGCGTCGATCGAGACGATCGGCGCGCGCACCAGGCTCTGGATCAGGTCGATGTCGTGGATCATGAGGTCGAGAACGACGTTCACGTCCGTGCCGCGCTGCTTGAAAGGCGCGAGCCGGTGCGACTCGACGAAGCGCGGCGTGGTGAGCGTGCCCTCGAGCGCCATGATCGCCGGGTTGAACCGCTCGAGGTGACCGACCTGCAGAACGACGCCCTTGCTCGACGCCAGTGCGACGAGGTCGCGCGCCTCCTCGAGCGTCTCGGTGACGGGTTTCTCGACCAGCACGTGCAGGCCACGCTCGAGACATGCCTTTGCGATCGGGTGGTGCAACGGCGTGGGCGTCGCGATGCTGACGGCATCGACCTCGCCGAGGATGTCGTGGAAATCTCCGACGGCCCGGCAGCCCACTTCGGCAGCGACCTTCTCCCGCGTGGCCGGGTCCGCGTCGACCACGGCGACGAGCCGGGAGTCGGGCAGCGCAGCGTATTTCTGGGCGTGAAACCGGCCGAGGTAGCCGACACCGATGACGGCGGTTCTGACGTACTGCATGGGCGCGATGATACTTAATGCGGCCTATTGCGGTTCCTGCGGCTTACACGCAGGATGCCGCGGATGAATCTCCGGCTCCACGCCCTGTGGCTGCTCGCGGCGCTGCTCTTCTCCGCCTGCGTCCTGCCGTTCCTGGTCTTTTACACAGGCGTCGTCGCGCTCGGTCCCTACTCCCACGGGGGGGCCCTCAGCTTCTACGGCGACTTCCTGGCCGACCTCGCGCGTCTGCGCTGGTCCGCGTGGCTGCTGCTGCTCGGTCCTGCGATCTTCGTCATCGTCTGGCGCACGCTCACGGCGTATGCTTGGCGCGAGGGGTCGGACTGACCCCGCGAGCGGGAGGTGGGGCAATGGGCACCGTGCGAGACTGGTGGCAGAGGCTCACCGGCCGTGCGTCGGCGGCGCCTGAGCCTGTAACGACTCCACGACCGCCGGCACCCAAGGCGGCGAAGACGTCCGGGATCGAACTGACCGACCCGCCCGATGCCAAGCGACCCTCGCGGGTCGGCGCCGCCGGCTTTGACCCGTATTCGAGCGACGCCGGCTTCGCCAAGCCCCACAGCTGGGAACGCGTAGACCACGACTGAGCGCGGTCCGCGCGCGGTGGTGGCGCCTACTGCGCGGCGTCGCCCGCCCGACTGCGGTCGCGGATCGCCCGGAACTCGTTACCCGGGTACCAGTTGGGGAATCGCGCCTCCTGGCTCCACTGGTAGCCGATCGCGAAATACAGGTCGAGATCCTCGATCGCCCCACCCAGGTCCCAGTTCGGGTCGAACTCGTCGTTCGGCTTGTGGTAGCGGTTCGCGACGTAATCGGCCTGCTGCGCGAGGCCCCATTCCTTGCCGTGGGCGACACTGTCCACGCCGCTCTTCGCGTAGATCATCGGCACGCCCTTTTTCGCCAGGTTGAAATGATCGGAGCGGTAGTAGTAGCCCTTCTCCGGCGTGGGCTCCTCGACCAGCACGCGCCCCTGCCGGGCCGCCACCGCGCGCAAGTCCTCCTCGAGTTCCGACGAGCCGTAGCCGATCACGATCACGTCGTGCGTGCGCCCGTTCACCGACATGCCGTCGATGTTGATGCCGCCCGCGACCCGGTCGAGCGGAACCGTCGGATGCTCGGCGTAGTACTCGCTCCCGAGTAGCCCATACTCCTCGCCAGTGAACGCGACGAACACCACCGATCGCTCCGGCTTCGGGTGGATGGTGCCGAACGCACGCGCCAGTTCCAGGAGTCCTGCCGCTCCCGTCGCGTTGTCCACCGCACCGTTGAAGATCGCGTCGCCGCTGAAGGCCAGTGCACGACCGAGGTGATCCCAGTGCGCCGCAAGGACGACGTACTCGTCGGGCCGCTTCGTGCCCGGCAGGACGCCGACGACGTTGTTCGATGTCGCGCGCCGGATGCCGTTTCGGACCGAGGTCGAGGCGGTGAGGTCCATCGGCACCGCCTTGAAGCCACGCTGCGCCGCTTGCGCCTTGAGCGCTGCGTAGTCGAGCCCGGCCTCCGCAAACACCTGCGCGGCCGCGTCGTTCGTCATCCAGCCCTCGATGCCGACGCGCGGCACTTTCCCGCCGGTCGTGTCGATCACGAGTTGCGGGCGGGCGGCGCCGTTGCGCGTGACCTCCCACGGATACGCCGCGGGGGCTTCCTCGTGGATGATGATCGCAGCCGCGGCGCCCTGGCGCGCGGCTTCCTCGAACTTGTATGTCCAGCGACCGTGATAGGTCATGGCACGACCCTTGAACAGCGTCGGGTCGTTGGTTGCGAACCCGGGATCGTTCACGAGGATGACGGCCGTCTTGCCGTGCATGTCGAGCCCGGCGTAGTCGTTCCAGCCCATGGCGGGCTCGACGATGCCGTACCCGACGAACACCATCTCGCTCTTCTCGAGCTGCGCCTGGGGTTCCACCCTCTTCGTCCAGTACACAGCCTGGTCCCCGTAACGCAGCGCCAGCGACTTGCCGCCCGGCCCGTCCACGACCAGGGTGTCGGCCGGCCGCGTCGTGAGTTCGACGAACGGGACCGGCTGCCGGTAGCTGCCCCCGACGCCGGGCTCGAGACCCGCCTCGCGAAACGCCTGCTCGATGAAGGCGACGGTCTTTTCTTCGCCCGCGGTGGCCGGACGCCGCCCTTCGAACTCGTCCGAAGACAGGGTCTTGATCTCGGACGCGAACTGCGCCTGCGAGAAGGCCGGGAACACCGGCTCGGGCACCGGCTTCGAGGCGCAGCCGGCCACGAGAGCGCCGATTGCGATCGAGACGGAGAGTTGGATGTTGCGCGCTCTCACTTGTTTCTCCAGGAACCTAGCTGCGGGTGGACCAGTAGAGCGCGGCCAGTCCGGCCAGCGCGCCCCACATGGCGGCCTGCGCCCAGTGGCGCCAGGGCCGATTCTTTGCCTGGCCGAGGAAACTGACGCCGGCCACGGCGGTCAAAGCGACGAACAGGACGAGATACCTGGCGAGCAGCGGCAGTTCGTCGCGGAACTCCGGGACTTCCCCGGACAGCACGAGGAAGACCACCAGGGTGGCCGCGAGGCCGAAAGTGGTCGCCACGGCCGAGCCGAGCACGATGCCGGTGAGGACGGTGAGGGGTCGCACGGTGTCGCAGGTGCCCGACACCGCGGCCCTTGAGTTGGAGCCGGGGTGTCTCTAGCCTAGGTGTTTACGCCTAACGGTCGAGGATTTCGCAAAGTGTATCAGGCAGGTCATCAGGAAGAGACGGCGCCGCGCCGCAGGACGTGGTCGCGCGCGGGCACGACCGCCCTCGCGGCGGTGGTCGTGGTGGCCTGTACGTTGCTGCTGGGGACGGCCCGGGCGCCATCGCAGATCGCCAATGCGACGGCCGGGGACATGGCACCGACCGACCGCCAGGCCAAGGTGTCGCGCCTGGTGAGCAGCATGTTCGAGCGCTCGCACTACCGGCAGGCGCCGATCAACGACCCCGTGTCGTCACTGGTGCTCGACCGTTACCTCGAGTCCCTCGACGGCAACCGCAGCTACTTCCTGGCGAGCGACATCACCGAGTTCGAGCGCTACCGATACCAGCTCGACGACGCGATCTCCTCGGGCAAGCTCGACCCGGCCTTCGCGATCTACAACCGCTTCCAGGAGCGCAACCGGGAACGCATGGCCTTCGCGCTCGAGACCCTCAAGCAGGAGCCGGACTTCACGCTCGACGAGAACTTCGAGTTCGACCGCGAACACGCGCCCTGGGCCGCGAACAAGGCCGAACTCGACGAGATCTGGCGCAAGCGCGTCAAGAACGACGCGATCTCGCTCATGCTCACGAACAAGACCTGGCCCGAGGCCCGCGACATCCTGCAGAAGCGCTACGAGCGAGCCGCCAAGCGCAGCGAGCAGGTGACCTCGGACGACGTGTTCGAGAACTTCATGAATGCGTTCGCGCACGTCTTCGACCCGCACTCGAGCTACTTCTCGCCGCGCAATTCCGAGGAGTACCGCATCCAGATGAGCCTCTCCTACGAGGGCATCGGGGCGTCGCTGCAGGTCGTGGACGACTACGTGACCGTGATGGAGATCCTGCCGGGCGGCTCCGCGCAGCAGAGCGGCGAGCTCAAGGCCACGGACCGGATCCTGGCCGTCGGCCAGGGCAAGGCGGGCGAACTCGTGGACGTCGTGGGCTGGCGGCTCGACGACGTCGTGCAGCTGATCCGCGGCCCGGGCGGCTCGCAGGTGCGCCTGCAGGTGCAGCCGGGCAACGCGGCGCCGGGTTCGAACGAGCGGGTCGTCACGCTCACGCGCAAGAAGATCACGCTAGAGGCGCAGGCCGCGAAGAAGGAGCTGCGCAAGGTGAAGCGCGGCGACAAGGAGCTGCGCATCGGGGTCATCACCGTCCCGTCGTTCTACCAGGACTTCAACGCGCGCACCGCCGGCGACGAGGACTACCGCAGCACGACGCGCGACGTGCGGCGCCTGATCGAGGAGTTCAACAAGGAAGGCGGCATCGACGGACTCGTGCTCGACCTGAGGGAGAACGGCGGCGGCCACCTGTCCGAGGCCATCGGCCTGGTGAACCTGTTCGTACCCAAGGGGCCGGTCGTGCAGCTGCGCGAAACCGGTGGCCGGGTCGAGGTGCTCGAGTCCGACGACCAGGGTGTCGCCTACTCCGGCCCGCTCACGATCCTCGTGGACCGCTTCAGCGCCTCCGCGTCCGAGATCTTCGCCGCCGCCATGCAGGACTACGGTCGCGGCGTCGTGATCGGCCAGGAGACCTATGGCAAGGGCTCCGTGCAGAATCTCTACCCGCTCGACCGCTACGCGCTCGGGCAGGACCCGGGCTACGGGCAGCTGACGGTGACGATCGGCATGTACTACCGGGTGACGGGTGACAGCACGCAGAATCGCGGCGTCCAGCCGGACATCAAGCTGCCGTCGGCCATCAGCCCCGAGGAAGTCGGAGAGAGTTCCCGCGAGGGCGCCCTGCCCTGGAACCGCATCCGCTCCTCGAACTTCAAGCCCGATGGCTCGCTCACGCCCATGCTGGCCGAGCTGCAGCGGGACCACGACACGCGGATCGCCACGGACCCCGACTTCCAGTACGCCGAAGGCGAGATCGCTGCGGTCGAGTCGATGCGGCAGGAGAAATCGGTGTCGCTCAACCTCAAGCAGCGCCAGGCGGACCGGGAACGCCGCAAGCAGGAGCAGCTCGCGCGAGAGAACGCGCGTCGCGCCGCGCACGGCGAGACGCCGCTCAAGTCGGCCGACGAGATCAAGGACCCGCCGGATGCGATCCTTGCCGAGGCCTCCCAGATCACCGCAGACCTGACCCAGCTCGAGCCCCGTTACTTGGCGCGCACTCGCCCGGGCGGCTGAGCCCGGGCGGCGCCCGGCCGCCCGTGTTTGACGAATGTGGTGTTGTACTTGACTACAACACCACATATGCCTACCATCGCGGGAAAGCACACACCCGTTGGGGACCCTACCGTGTCCAAGCCTGACTGCGTACGTCCAGCGTCGTTCCTGACCCCTGCCCGCGCGGCCTTCGCCTTGATGGTTGCGGCGACGGTTGCGGCCGGGTGCAGCAACGGCAAGGCCAAGGAAAAGGACGCCTCCGCAGCCGACACCTCGGTGCCTGTCGAGGTCCAGCCCCTGAAGCGCGCGCCGATGGTGGCTGTCTATTCCGGGACCGCGCCGATCGAGGCACACGACGAGGCCGAGGTGGTGGCGAAGGTCGGCGGCGAGGTTCGCCAGATCTTCGTGGAGGAAGGCGACGCCGTCTCCGCAGGCCAGGTCCTTGCCCGGCTCGACGGCGACCGCCTGCGCCTTGCCCTCGCGCAGACCGAGGCCAACCTGCGCAAGCTCGAGCGCGACTACAACCGCCAGCAGGAACTGAGCCAGAAAGGCCTGGTCGCGAAAGGCACCGCGGAGAACGCGAAATTCGACCTCGATGCCCTGCGCGCCTCCTACGAGAGCGCCAAGCTCGAGTTGAGCTATACGGAGATACGCGCGCCGATCGCCGGCGTGGTCTCGGCCCGGCACATCAAGGTCGGCAACACGATCAAGCCGAACGACCCGACGTTCCGCGTCACGAACCTCGACCCGCTGGTCGCGTACGTGCACGTGCCGGAAAAGGAATTCCGCAAGATCGCTCCCCGGCAGCCGGCGGACGTGATCGTCGACGCGCTCGGCAGCGAGCATTTCACCGGGACGATCGCCCGGATCAGCCCGACCGTGGACCCCCAGACCGGCACCTTCCGCGCAGAGGTCGAGGTGCCGGACCCGACGCGCCGCCTCAAGCCCGGCATGTTCGCCCGCGTCAACATCGTCTACGAGCGCCGCGAGAATGCGCTGCAGCTGCCACGCAACGCGATCCTCGACGCCGACGGCGAGCAGTCGGTCTTCGTCGTCTCGAACGGCAAGGCCGAGCAGCGCCGCATCCAGACCGGCCTCGCCAACAATGGCTGGGTCGAGGTCCTGCAGGGACTCAAGGGCGACGAGCGCGTCGTCGTGGTGGGCCAGGCCGGGCTCAAGACCGGCACGGTGGTGAAGGTGGTCGATACCTCGACGCCGGCCGGCGCGCCGGCCGCGGACAAGGCGAAGGCCAGGTAAGCATTCGGGCGTCCGGGCGCGCCCGGCACAGGGGAATCCCATGACGCTGATCGACTTCGCGATCCGCCGCCGCGTGACCGTGGTCATGTGCACCGTGGCCATCGCGCTCTTCGGCCTCGTGTCGCTGTCGCGGCTCAAGCTCAACCTGCTGCCCGACCTGTCCTACCCCACGATCACGATCCGCACGGAGCTGCCCGGCGCCGCGCCGCTCGAGATCGAGACGCTCGTGACGCGGCCGGTCGAGGAAGCTGTCAGCATCATCCGCAACGTCCGCCAGGTGCGCTCCGTCTCTCGCGCGGGTCAGTCCGACGTGACGCTCGAGTTCGTCTGGGGCACGGACATGGACATGGCGGGCATCGATGTCCGCGAGAAACTCGACCTGCTGCAGCTGCCGATCGAGGCGAAGCGCCCGCTGCTGCTGCGGTTCGACCCGTCGAGCGAGCCCGTGCTGCGGCTCGCCTTCCTCGACAAGTCCGACAAGGCGCGCGACGAGAGCGTCGAGCGCCTGAAGTCGCTGCGCCGCTTCGCCGAGGATCGCCTGAAGCCCGACCTCGAGGCCGTCGAGGGCTCGGCGGCGGTGAAGGTAAGCGGCGGCTACGAGGACGAAGTGCAGGTCTTCGTGGACCAGCAGAAGCTCGCGCAGCTCGGGCTCTCGATCGACACGGTGACGCGGCGGATCCGTGCCGAGAACGTCAACCTCTCGGGCGGCCGGCTCGAGCAGGGCATGCAGCGTTTCCTCGTCCGCACGCTGAACGAATTCGAGACGATCGAGCAGATGGCGAACGCGATCATCGCCAACCGCGACGGCCAGCCCGTGTACCTCAAGGACGTCGCCACGGTGACCCGCGGGTACAAGGACCGCGAGGCGATCACGCGCGTGGACGGGCGCGAGGCGATCGAGCTCGCCGTCTACAAGGAAGGAGACGCGAACACCGTGCAGCTCGCGAAGGGCGTGCAGGAGCGGCTGAAGGCGCTCGAGAAGAGCCTGCCGGAAGGCACGGAGGTGCGAACGGTCTACGACCAGTCCACCTTCATCTCGGCGGCGATCGGCGAGGTGAAGAGCGCCGCGCTCATCGGCGGCCTGCTCGCAATCCTGGTGCTGTACGCATTCCTGCGCGACGCGCGCGCGACGCTGATCAGCGGCATCGCGATCCCCGTGTCGGTGCTCGGCACGTTCGTGCTGATGTACGCGTTCAACCTGTCGCTCAACATCATGTCCCTCGGCGGCATCGCGCTCGCCGTGGGCATGCTCGTGGACAACGCGGTCGTCGTGCTCGAGAGCATCGTGCGCAAGCAGGAGCACGGCATGGAGCGGCGCGAGGCCGCACGCCAGGGCACGGCCGAGGTGGCGATGGCCGTGACCGCGGCGACGCTGACCTCGGTGGCGGTGTTCTTCCCGATGGTGTTCATCACGGGCGTCGCGGGCCAGCTCTTCAAGGACCAGTCGCTCACGGTCACCTTCGCGCTGTCCTTCTCGCTGGTGGTCGCACTGACACTGGTCCCGATGCTCGCGGCCGGCCGGGATCCGCGCGAGTCACAAGCGGAGCCGACCGGCGAGGTCCGTCCGCGTCGCCGCCACGAGATCGTGCTCGCCCGTGTCGCGGACGCCCTGCGCAAAGCCTCCGGCTGGATCGCGCGCGGCTGCGCCCTGGCCTTGAGCCCGATCGTGCGCGTGACACAGCGGGTCAACCGCTGGGCCGACGATCACTACCCCGGCGCGATCCGCTGGGCGCTGGCGAACCCTGGCAAGACGATCGGTTCCGCGGCGGCGCTGTTCGTCTTCACCGTGGTGGTCATCGTCCCGCGGCTCGGCACCGAGCTCATCCCGCAGATGTCCCAGGGCGAATTCAATGTGGACCTGAGGCTTCCGCCGGGCACGCCGCTCGAGCAGACCGACCGCTCGGTCCAGGCCGCGCAGAAGGCGAGCACGAAACTCGGCAACGTCGCGCTGGCCTACTCCGTGGCGGGCACGGGTAACCGCCTCGATGCGAACCCGGTGGACGCCGGAGAGAACACCGGACGACTCAGCATCACGCTGCAGAAGGGCTCGCGGCGCTCCGACGAGGAGACCGCGATGACGGCGATGCGCCGGAGCCTCGAGGAACTGCCCGGCGTGCAGTACCGCTTCAGCCGCCCGGCCCTCTTCAGCATGTCCACGCCGCTCGAGGTGGTCGTGTCGGGCTACGATCTCGATCGCCTCAAGACCGCGGCGGACCAGATCCGTGCCCGCATGCTCGCCGACAAGCGTTTCGCCGACGTCAAGACGACCGTCGAGGCCGGCAACCCCGAGATCCAGATCGTGTTCGACCAGGAACGCGCCG
>JBBIVG010000091.1:5906-10976 GCA_037439865.1 Nevskiaceae bacterium | reverse complement strand
AGCATGAAGCCCGTCGCGGCCGCGGCCCATCCCGAGTAGCTGTTCAGCATCGAGACCACGACCGGCATGTCCGCGCCGCCGATCGCCATCACCATGTGCACGCCGAACAGCAGCGAGATCATGGTCATCACGATCAGCGGCAGCATGCCGGACGGGATGTCGGGCGCCTGAAGGAATTTCATGCCGAACCAGATCACCACGAGCAATCCGGTGAGATTGAGCCAGTGACGCGCAGGCAGTAGCACTGGTTTGCCGCCGATCTTCGCCGAGAGCTTGCCGTACGCGATGACGGAACCGGAGAACGTGACCGCGCCGATCAGGATGCCGAGATAGATCTCGATCTCGTGGATCGCCTTCTCGGAGCCCGTGAACTCGATCGATGTGTCGACGTAGCTCGCGTAACCGACCAGGCACGCCGCGAGACCGACGAGGCTGTGCATGATGGCGACCAGCTCCGGCATCTGCGTCATCTGCACTTTCTTCGCAGCGTAGAGGCCGATCGACCCGCCGACGAGGAGGGCGCCGACGATATACGGAAGACCGCCCGCCGTGACGCGCGGGCCGAACACCGTCGCGAGCACGGCGATCGTCATGCCGATGATCCCGTACACGTTGCCGCGACGGGACGTCTCGGGGTTCGAGAGGCCGCCGAGGCTCAGGATGAAGAGGATGGCGGCCGCGATGTAGGCGACGGTTACGATGTTGGATGACATGCTCGCGGCTCCTCTTACTTACGGAACATCGCAAGCATGCGACGCGTGACGGCGAAGCCGCCGAACATGTTGATCGCGGTGAGCGCGAGCGCGAGCACCGCGAGGCCGAGGATCAACCCTCCCGGCCGTCCCTCCGCGCCCTCGCCGAGCGGTGGTGCCACCTGGATCAGCGCGCCGACCGCGATGATGCTCGAGATCGCGTTCGTCACGCTCATGAGCGGCGTGTGCAGCGACGGCGTGACGTTCCAGATCACCATGTAGCCGACGAAGCATGCCAGCACGAACACCGTGAAGTGCGCGAGGAACGAGGCCGGGGCGTAGGCGCCCACCAGCAGGAAGAGCAGGGCGCCGATACCGAAGATCATTGCGACGCTCTTCGCGGAGGCCGGTTCGCCGCCGCCACCGTGGCCGTGGCCGGACTTCTTCGCCGCGGCGGCCGCGGCCGGCGCTGCGGCAGGCTTCGCCTGCGGCGCTGCAACCGGGATCTTTGGGGCTGGCGCAGGCCAGGTGACGGCACCGTCCTTGACGACGGTCAGGCCGCGGATGGCGTCGTCCTCGAAGTTGACGTTGATGACGCCGTCCTTGGTCTTGCAGAGTTCCTCGGTCAGTCGCAGCACGTTGGTCGAGTACAGCGTGGACGCCTGCTTGGCGAGACGGCTCGCGAGATCCGTGTAACCGATGATGGTGACGCCGTGCCGCACGACGGCCTGGCCGGGTTCGGTCAGCTCGCAGTTGCCGCCCTGCTCGGCCGCCATGTCGACGATGACGCTGCCGGGCTTCATGCTCTTCACCATGTCGGCGGTGATGAGCTTCGGGGCGGGCTTGCCCGGGATCAGCGCCGTCGTGATGATGATGTCCGCGTCCTTGGCCTCGCGCGCGTACATCTCGCGCTGGGCTTTCTGGAAGCCCTCGCTCATCACCTTGGCGTAGCCGCCGCCGCCCGAGCCTTCTTCCTCGTAGTCCACCTTGACGAACTCGCCACCGAGCGAGATGACCTGGTCGGCGACCTCGGCACGCGTGTCGTTCGCGCGCACGATGGCGCCCAGGTTGGCGGACGTGCCGATGGCGGCGAGGCCCGCCACGCCGGCGCCAGCGATGAACACCCTGGCCGGCGGAACCTTGCCCGCGGCGGTGACCTGGCCGTTGAAGAATCGGCCGAAGGCGTTGGCGGCCTCGATGACGGCGCGGTAACCGCTGATGCTGGCCATGGAGGTGAGCGCGTCCATCTTCTGGGCGCGGGAGAGCTGCCGCGGCAACGCGTCCATGGCGAGCACGGTCAGCTTTCGATTGGCAAGCGCCTGCATGAGCTCGGGGTTCTGCGCCGGCCAGATGAAGCTGATGAGCGTCGTGCCCGGCTTCATGAGCGCGATCTCGTCGGGCGTCGGCGCGCGTACCTTGAAGACCATGTCGGAGCCTGCGTATAGCTCGGCGGCACTCCCGGCGATCGTCGCGCCGGCGGCCTGGTAGGCATCGTCGCCGAAGTTGGCGGGCGCGCCGGCTCCGGTTTCGACACGGACGGCAAAGCCGAGCTTGATCAGCTTCTCGACCACCTCGGGCACGGTGGCGACGCGCTTTTCGCCCGGGAAGGTCTCGCGGGGCACTCCGATCGTCAGCGACATGATGACCTCGTCAATGCTTGGGGCAGGGGCTGCCGGCCGCAGCGGGCCGGCGGACACAACCTCGGGCGGCCCCGGGCACGCGCGCTAAGGTGCTGCCGAGCCATGGATTTCCAGCGTTTCTGGCGTTTTGCCGGGGGTTGGATTATTGCACAGCAATAACGTATGTTTCAGCCCATGCATAACCTCTCACAGGAGGTCCTGCGCACCGACGTCTCGGGGATGCCACTGGAGTGGATCGACTACCGGGACGCGGTCCGGCTGCATTTCATGGGGCAGGTGGCCTATGCCTTCGGGCAGATCCTGTTCCGACTCCGCGGCGGCACGAACGCCGCGACCGGCCGCCGCACCGTGGTCGAGGTAAGCTCGATCGTCGCGACGGTCGGGCACAGCCACAACCCGGGCAACATCCACCAGGGCTACGTCCCGCCGCTGAACAATGAGACTCTGTTCAAGCGCGACGCGTACCTGTGCATGTACTGCGGGGAGCGCTTTTCGTCGAGCCAGTTGTCGCGTGACCACGTGACGCCGCTGTCGCGCGGCGGCAGGGACGCGTGGAACAACGTGGTCACGGCCTGCCGGCGCTGCAACAACCTCAAGGCGTGGCGCACGCCTGAGCAGGCGAAGCTGCAGCTGATCGCGATCCCGTTCACGCCGAGCTACGCCGAGTACATCTACCTGAAGGGCCGGCGCGTGCTGGCGGACCAGATGGAGTACCTGCTCGCCCACTTCCCGCGGTCGAGCCCGCTGCACAAGCGCCTGACGGGGAAATAGGTGCCTGAAATAGGTGCCTGGCACCGAATTTCCGGTTGGACCGGAAATTCGGTGCCAGGCACCTATTTCCCCGTCAGCTTCGCCATCAGCAGCGCGTCCCGATAGACGCCGTCCTGCCGCAGGTAACGCCGGCAGACGCCCTCCGTCTCGAAGCCGAACCGCCGATACAGCGCGATCGCCGCCTCATTATCCACCAGCACGTGCAGTTCAATCCGAGTCAGGCCGCTGCCGATCGCTGCCCCTAGTGTCGCGTCGAGCAACTGGGCGCCGATGCCCATGCCTCGATGGGTCGCGGCCAGCCCCATCCCGAGCACGCCGCTGTGCCTGGTGAGGTCGCGCGGCTTCGGCCTCACGTCGCACCAGCCGACCACTCGGTCCGCGTCCACAGCTACGAATTGCACCATCCCGTCGCGCAGGCCATTGAGGACGAAGCGGCGCACCTGCGTGAGGGGCGGCGCGTCGATCATGGCGAGGTAACGTCCCTCTCGGGCGACCATGTCCAGCACCTCGCGAAATCCGGCTATGTGGCGGCGCTCGATGGGCACGATCTCGACGGTCATGCGGGTCGCTCCGTGCCCGGTGGCAGCGGCGGGGAGACTCGCTCAGAATGCCGCCCGTGCTCTACCTTGTCGACGCCAGCGTCTTCATCTTCCGCGCCTACTACTCGGTGCCGCTCGAGTTCACCGACCGGGACGGCAATCCCGTCAACGCGGTCCACGGCTTCGCGCGCTTCCTCGGCGACCTGCTCGAGCGCGAGTCGCCGGGACACATCGCGGTCGCCTTCGACGAGAGTCTCGAGGAGTCCTATCGCAACGAGATCTATCCCGCGTACAAGGCGAACCGAGAGCCTGCACCTGCGGAGCTGAAGCGCCAGTTCGCGCTTTGCCGCGAGCTCGTGCGCGCGCTGGGCGTCGCCGAGTTCGGAAGTTCGCGGTACGAGGCGGACGACATCATCGGTACGCTGTCGACGCTGGCACGACGCGAAGGGCGGGCCGTGACGATCGTGAGCCGGGACAAGGATTTGACGCAGCTGGTGTCACGTGGCGACACGTATTGGGACGCGGTCGCCGACGTGCGGTACGGCTACGACGACATCGAGGAGCGCTTCGGCGTGGTCCCTGAGCGCATGGCGGATTTCCTCGCGCTGATGGGCGACGCCGTGGACAACATCCCGGGCGTGCCGGGCGTCGGGCGCAAGACGGCCGCGACGCTGCTCAAGCATTTCGACACGCTCGAAGGCGTGTACGAGAACCTCGATGCGGTGCCGAAGCTCAAGTTCCGCGGCTCGAGCTTCGTCGCACAGAGCCTTCGCGAGCATCGCGAGGCCGCGTTCCTCTCGCGACGGTTGACGGGCATCGCGTGCGACATGCCGCTGGCCGTGGCGCACGAGGACCTTCGGCGCCGCTCGCCGGACCTTGCCGCGGCGGACGCATTTTTCGACGTTCACGGCTTCGGGCGGCTGTTGCGCGAGCAGGTGCGGCGCGTCTCGCGCGGGAAATAGGTGCCAGGCACCGATTTTCCGACTGCAGCGGGAAAATCGGTGCCTGGCACCTATTTCCCTCTGACGCGGTCGACGAGCACTCCCAGCATGAAAAGCGCCAGCGCCAGGAGCACGGCGCGCGAGGGGTGCCGTTCGACCGGCCGCATCTCACCTAGAGCCTTCTCGAATTCCGCTGGCGACCAGTCGCGCACCAGCCCCGCGCTACGCCAGTCGGCGAGGTCCGGAGTCGGCCCGGTCGCGCCCAGCTCGCGTGGCGGCCGGCGCAGGTGAACGACGCGATTCGCCGTGCCGGCGGTCTCGACCGTGAATGCATAGAGCCCGGCGGCCGCGCCCTCGATCTCCACACTCGCGCGACCCGGCGCCGACGGCACCAGTGCGACCTCCGCGACGCGTCCCGATGGATACTGCACTCGCACGCGACCGCCGACGTCCCCGGACCACTTGCCGCCGCTCGTCGAGTCCACAT
>JBBIVG010000091.1:0-5884 GCA_037439865.1 Nevskiaceae bacterium | reverse complement strand
CCGAGGCAAGTCCTCGACACTCACCGCCGGCCCGCCCTCGACATTCGCAGACGCCGCCCACTCGACCAGCCCACCCGCCAATTCCGGCCACCGTCGCCATCGCAGCCACTCCGGTGTCCACGCCCCGAGTCCGGGGGTGACGGCGACGACGCGCCCGAGCCCCGCCTGCCTCGAGGCGATGAGCGGATCGCCACGCTCCGACTCGAGGTACACGACGGCATCTGGCGCCGGCATGGTGACGTCATAGGCCGCGACCGCGGGCCACGTGCCGCCGGTGTCCTCCGCGAACGGCACCGGCCGCCGCTCCTGCACGACGATGCGGCCACGCTCGATCGGCGCGCGTCGCGTCTCCAGTCCCTGGCGCATCATCGCCGGCAATTCCGCCGCTTCGCCGACACGCAGGATCGTGCTGCGATTCGCCGGAAACAGCGCCGCGAGCGCGGCGACGTCGGCATCGGGTCCGACGGCGAGCGCGACGAGTTCGACCTTCCCACGGGCCAGGCGCTCCTGCAGCACGCGGTCGGCCGACTCGTTCACGAAGCCGTCGGTGACGAGCACGACCAGGCGGCGCGGGACAGAGGCGGCCTCGAGTTGCGTCAAGGCGGCGTCCAGCGCGGGCGCGAGCCGTGTGCCGCCGCGTGGTTGCACGGGCCACGGACGCGCAACGGCTTGCCGGAACGCAGCTGCGTCCTGCAGCGGCAGCAGATCGCGCGCCCCGACGTCGAACGCGACCAGGCCCGCCGAATCGCGATCCGTCAGCGTCGCTGACGTCTCGATCACGGCGCGCTGCGCGAGGCGGAAGCGGTCGACGCCCGCTGCGGACGCGCCCATGCTGCCCGACTTGTCCACCACGAAAACGACGGCGGCGGCATCCCCGAGCGCACCCGGCCTCGACACGACGGGCAGCGCCGCTTCGAGCTTCGAGTCCCGATAGGATCCGGCGCCGAACGACAGCTCGCCCCCGAGCACGAGCAATCCGGTGCCCTGCTCGCGCATCGCGGCCGCGAGCGCACCCCACGTCTCGGGCCGCGCGGCGGACGCGGGCACGTCGTCCAGCACGACGGCCGCATAGTGACCGAGGTTCCCCGCCTTCGCATCGAGGCCGGCCGGCGTCGTGCCCTCGATGCGCCAGCCGCCTTCGCTCAGGCTGCGCGCATACGGTCGCGGCCCGGCCGCCACGTACAGGATCTCTGCCGGCGGTTCGACGTCGATCGCCGCGGCGTCAGGCCAATGGTCGAGCGCGGCGCCCCGCTCCGCGTCGTCGAGTTCCGCATCGAGCACCAGCGTTCCAGGCGTGGACGTCTGCAAATGCGCTGCAACTTCGCGCAGAGGCCCGGCAGCAATCGAGGTGCTGGTTGCGTCGGCCGTGCTTCCGCTCGCGGAGAGCTTGAGCGTCGCAGGTCGCGCCAGTTCGCCCGTGAGACGGATCGTGACCGGCACGTCCTGGCCGGGTCGCGCCGTCGGCGGAGCAAGGACCTCGACGATGCGCGGCCGGTCGGTGACGGGCGTCACCGTCCGCCAGAACACCGGCACGCCGGCATCGGCCGCGAACCGCAGGGCACGTGCGGTGTTTCCGTCCGTCGCGTTTCCGTCCGAGATCGCGACGACCGCGGCCGGGGTCCCGGGAGGAAGGCTGCCCACGGCCTGCTCCAGAGCCGCTTCGATATGGGTGGACTGCGGTTCGAGGGTACCGCTGGCTGGCGAAAGCTCGCGCGTCGTCCCGAGCGCGACACGACGCGGCGTGGCGGCCAGCCCCGCGAATTCGACTACGCGGACCTCGGTGGGGACATGAGTCCGGAGTGCGTCGGACACCGTCGCAGCCACGACCTCGTCATTCGCCGGGGAGGCGACGCTCGTCGAGCGGTCCGCAAGGACATAGACGGACACCGCCTTGCGCTCCGAGGGCCACGGCCGGCCGAGCACCACCAGCAGCAACAGCACGATGGCCACGGCCTCGAGCAGCAGGGCCGCCGCCGTGCGCGCCGAGCGCGGACTCATGAAGTCACCCGGGCAGGCCGCGCCCGATCGCGCGCGAGGCGACGGCCGAGCATCAATGCATCCCACGCGAGCAGCGCGATCACCAGCACCAGCAGCGGCAGGAGGAATGATGTGCCCGCTGCCGGCGCTCGCGTCCCTTCCACATCCGACGCGCGCAAGGTCCGCAGCGAAGCCACCCGCGACGCGTCGTTACCCCGTCCGACACTGGCTGATCGATCGAGCAGGGGTTCGTCGAGCGCGGCGTCGGCCAGGAGCCCGAACAGCAGGGGCAGTGCTTCATCACCGCCGAATTCGGCGGCCGATACATCGAGCGACGTCTCGACCACGCGTGGTGAGGCGGCGCGCACGATGATCGTGGGTGTGCCGCCGGACTGGAGTAGCACACGGTCCGCCGCGCCCGGCGGGTCGAGCGTCCCGCGAGTGGACGGCGGGAGGCGAAGGGGACGCCGGTCGCCCCATCGACGCGAGGCAGGAGCCCACGCCGCCGTCGATGCATCGAGCTTCGCCGTCGCACCCTCCACGAACCGCACGCGCGGCGTCGCTTCGTCAACTCGAAGCGTGCCGCCGCAGTCCACGACGAGCCCCGCCTTGCCGCCGTCGACCATCCGCAGGCCCGGGTGCGCGCGGATGGCCCTGAGCAGCGTGGCTGGACAAGCTGCATCGCCGACAACTGCCACCGGCTCGAGCGCCGAGGTGCTTAACGATGCAACGTCATCCTCGGGTAGCGCGTCTCCCGGGAGGAGTCGCGCCAGGATGGTGCCCGAAGGCAGGCGGGCATCGAACGCCAGCGTCGTCGTGGCGCCCGCATCGAGCGAAATCTCGCGCGTCGCCAGCAGCTTTCCGTCGGAGGCAATCTCGACGCGACGCACCTCGCGCGCAGTGCCGCCGTTTACGAGCTGTACCTGCACCGCGAGTTGCAGCGCATCGAATGGCTGAGGACGCACGGTGAGCGAGGCCACGCCGACATTGCGCGACGACGCTGCCACCTGCACCACTCGTGCGATACCCGCGGTTTCGAGCCAGGCATTGATCCGCGCGTCGGCGCCGTCGGTGAGCAGCCAGTGCGAACGCGTGCGATCGAGGTGGCCGGCATCGGGCGGCTGCAGCTCGCGTGTGCCGGCCTCGGCAGTGAGCGCGCGCCGGACCGCGGCGTCGAGTCCTGACCGGGATCTCCAGGGCCGGCTCAGCGTCCGGACCTCGACGTCATTCGCCGCGCCGGCATGCACAGCGCTCGCCACCTGCTGCAGGCCCCGCTGCAAGCGCGTTTCGCCCGACTCGACGGTCCGCATGCTGAGTGAGTCGTCCACCCAAAGCGTGATGTGCTCGGACGCGCGTGGGAGCTGCGGACCAGCCAGCGCGATCGAAAGTGCGGCTGCAGCGGCCGCGCGGCGTATCCATGCCGGGTCCGGTCGTCGTTGCGCACCCGCCTCGCTGGGGGTCACCTGCGAACCCCGCCACAGGTCCACGCTTGAGACGGGCAGCCGGCGAAGAATGGGGCCGCTGCGGTGCAGGTACCAGATGACCGGAACGAGCAGCAACCCGAGCAACCACGCCGGTGAGGCGAAGGTCATCACGTGGTACGCGCCCGCACGAGGTGGTCCACCAGCATGCGCTGCCAGGGGCGCGTGACGTCCCACGAACTGAACGCGATGCCGGTGCGCGAGCAGAACGACTGCAGCCGGCGCACCTGGTCCGCGTGCGCCGTCCGGGCGGCCGCGCTGGCGGACGGGTCCGTCTCGGCCGTCAGCGTCTCCCCGGACTCGACATCGAAGAGCTCGACGGGACCGGGCCCCGCCACCGCGATTTCGCCCGGATCGAACGTCTGCAGTGCGTGCAGCAAGACGCAGCGTTCGCGCAATGCCGCCAAGCCAGGCCTCAGGTCGGACGGCCCGAGGAAATCACTCGTCACGAACGCAGAGGCCGTGCCGAACAGTCGCCGCACGCAGGCGGCCAGGTTCGAGTGCGCACCGCTCTCGACCGGGCGCAGCGAGCGAAGCGTGCGTACCACGCTCGGAAAATGCCGCGCACCGCGTCCGGGCGGTACTTCTGCGATCACTTCCGACCCGAATGCGACGACCGCGACGCGATGCCCGAGCTCGAGCAGGGCAAACGCCATGGCGGTCGTGACGCGGACAGCGGCCTGCCACTTCGTACCATCGCCCACCGCCATCGACGAGCTCGCGTCGAGCATGAGGAACCAGTCGCCGGAGGTCTCGGCTTCGAACTGGCGGACGATCGGTCGCTGTCGTTGCGCGGTCTGCCGCCAGTCGATGTGGCGGACTTCGTCGCCGGGCACGTAGTCGCGGTGGTCGAGGTGCTGCAAACCGACGCCGGCGCGCCGCTTGACCGTGCGCGAGCCGAGCGCGGGCGTCGGATGCTCGGCCAGGAGGTGCGAGGCGACCCGGGCGAAGGAGCGGAGCTCGGCCTGGGTCGGCAGCGCGGCGGGTGTCAGTGCTCCCGGCGCCATTGCTCGACGATGTCGCGCAGCACCGTGTCGGCGTCGAGCCCCTCGAGCTCGCTCTCGAGACGCAGCAGCACGCGATGCCGCAGCGTCGGCAGCGCGACGGCCGCGAGGTCCTCCACGTCGAGATGCGAGCGACCCGACATCACGGCTCGCACCCGAGCGGCGCGCACGAGGGACTGCAGCGCGCGCGGGCTCGCGCCGTAGCGGATGTGATGGCGACCCGACGCATCGTCGCCGGGTGCTGCGGGCTGGGTCGCGAGCACGAGCGCAATGGCGGCCTGCTTGCAGCGCTCCGCCACGAGGACGGACCGGCACAGCTCGACGATGCGCAGCACGTCGGGTGGCTGGACGACGGCGGGCAACGTGTTCGCGGGCTCGGCGTCGAGCGAGACGTCGAGCAGCGCGCGCAGCGAGCCCGAATCCGGGTACGGGACGCGCAGCTTGAACATGAACCGGTCGAGCTGGGCCTCGGGCAGCGGATAGGTGCCCTCGAGCTCGATCGGGTTCTGCGTCGCGAGCACGCAGAACGGCTGCGGCAACGGGCGGCTCGTGCCCGCGTGCGTGACCTGCATTTCCTGCATCGCCTCGAGCAGCGCGGCTTGAGTGCGGGGCGTGGCGCGGTTGATTTCGTCCACCAGCACGAGCTGCGCGAACACGGGCCCCGGCCGAAAGACGAAGCTCGACGAGCCGTCACGTCCGGTCGTGTAAACCTCCGAGCCCGTGACGTCCGCCGGCATGAGGTCGGGCGTGCACTGCACCCGCGACCACTGCAGCCCAAGAGCCGCCGCCAGCGCCTTGGCAAGGTGCGTCTTGCCCAGGCCGGGCAGGCCTTCCATCAGCACGTGCCCGCCGGCGAACACTGCGGTGACGATCCCGGCGACGGTCTCAGACTGGCCGACGATCACGCGATCGAGGGCGGCGCAGACGGCATTCAGTTGCCGTTGCGCCTCGGCGAAGGATGGCTCGGTGGACGATGGGTTCGGGCTCATGGCTCGGCTCCGGGACCGGCGAAGTATGCGCGGACGTAGGCCTGCTCGGCAGGCCCCAGCCGGGCGGCCTGTCGCGTCTCCGGTGGCGCGGCCGCGGGCGGAATCGAAGAATCGCGCGCATCGGCCTGCACGAGCGTGCCGCCTGCGAAGTCTGCAGAAAGCGTGCTGTCCGTGCGCGCCTGTGCCAGCGGCGGCTGGGACAGCGGTCGCAGTGACGCGGCCATCGCGCCCTGCCACGCGTCGGACAGCCCGGCGTCTGGAACCGTGTCGGGACTCTCGCCGGCATCGCGCCCGCCCGAGGCGGCGACCACGGTCGCCACGCCGACGCCGATCACGTGGTCGGCGTGGATGTAGCCGTAGAGCAGGCTCAGATCCGTCACCCCGACCGTCGTCTGGCCCTGCGCCGCGAACGCGAGCGCGCGCGTCGACCAGT
>JBBIVG010000090.1:7222-11067 GCA_037439865.1 Nevskiaceae bacterium | reverse complement strand
GTGGACTCGTGATCGCGATGTACCTGCCGATCTTCAAGCTGGGCGCTGTCATCTGACGCTCGCGGACGTCCTCAGTTCGAGCCCCGCGCTGCTCGTCGGCTGCGCGTTCCTGCTTGCGCTGCTCATCGGCAGCTTCCTGAACGTGGTCATTCACCGGCTGCCGGTCATGCTCGACCGGCAGTGGCGCACCCAGGCGGAGGAAATGCTCGGCACGGCAGCCGAGAAGCCCGCCGAGCGCTACAACCTCATTGTCCCGCGCTCCGCGTGCCCGCATTGTGGCGCCGAGATCAAGGCGCACCAGAACATCCCCGTCCTGAGCTACGTGCTCCTCGGCGGCAAGTGCGCGAACTGCAAGGCGAAGATATCGCCGCGTTACCCGATCGTCGAGCTCGGCACCGCCATCCTTTCGGCGGCGGTCGTGTGGCGCTTCGGCTGGCACTGGCAGTCGATTGCGGCGCTCTTCCTCACGTGGGCGCTGGTCGCGCTCACCGTGATCGACCTCGATCACCAGATTCTCCCCGACGTGATCACACTCCCGCTGCTATGGCTCGGGCTGCTCGCGAGCCTCTGCTGGCACGCAGACCTCACGCCCCCTGCGCCGGTCGACACGCGGTCCGCGATCCTCGGCGCCGCCGCCGGGTATCTCAGCCTCTGGCTCGTTTACTGGGCATTCAAGCTCGCCACGGGCAAGGAAGGCATGGGTTACGGCGACTTCAAGCTATTCGGCGCCTTCGGCGCATGGATGGGCTGGCAGATGCTGCCGCTGATCATCCTGCTCTCCGCCTTCGCCGGCGCCGTGATCGGCATCCTGCTCATCGTGCTGCGCGGCCGCGACCGCAACATCCCCATCCCGTTCGGTCCCTACCTCGCCGCGGCCGGCTGGATTGCGCTCATGTGGGGCCCGCAGATCGTCGGCGGGTACCTGTCGCTGTCGGGCCTCGATCGCTGAAGTCCGTCCGGCGGCCAACGTCTCCAAAGTTGGCGAAGACGACAAATTTCTGGTCCGCGTCTCGTGTCGCCCTCTGCCACGATTCCTGCATCGTTGATGAGGCTTGCTCCCATTTTGGGATCGAGATAGGATACAGCCGTGCGGGTCATTTCGAAGCAGACCCTGCGCCGCTTCTGGGAGGAATCACCCGGACGGACTGATGTGCGACGGGCCCTGGAGGCATGGCACCGCGAGGTCAAGCGAGCGACGTGGTCCACGGCGCGGGACATCAAGCGTAGCTACGCCAGCGCCAGCGTCCTGAAGGCCGGGAGAATCGTCTTCAACATCTGCGGCAATCGTTACCGGCTCGTCGTTCGCGTGAACTTCGCGCAACAGATCGTGTTCATCCGGTTCATCGGAACTCATGAAGCCTACGACGCGACGGACGTGGAGACCATCTGATGAACATTCGGCCAATACACACGCGCCAGGACCACGCTGACGCGCTCCGTCGCATAGACGAACTGATGGATGCTGCACCCGGTACGCCGGAAGCCGACGAACTCGACGTGCTCGCGACCCTGGTCGAGGCGTACGAGGACGAACACTTTCCGATCGGCGACCCGGACCCCGTCGCTGCAATCCTGTTTCGCATGGAACAGCAGGGCCTGACGAGGAAGGACCTGGAGCCGCTGCTCGGCTCCCGCGGCAGGGTCTCCGAGGTGCTGAACGGTCGGCGAGCGCTGTCGATCCAGATGATCCGGCGCCTCAACAGCGAGCTCGGCATCCCGCTCGAGAGTCTCGTCGGTACCGGGTGACATGACCCCCTTCCGCGTCGCCCTCACCGGCGGCATCGCCAGCGGCAAGTCCACGATCGCGAACCTCTTCGCAGCGCTCGGAGTTCCGGTCATCGACACCGACGTCATCGCTCGCGAGGTCGTCGAGCCAGGCCAAACGGCGCTGGCCCAGGTTGCTGCAGCGTTCGGCGCCGACGTACTCGACGCCGACGGCCGCCTCGACCGACGCCGCATGCGCGAGCGGATCTTCGGCGACCCGGGCGCGAAGCGGCGCCTCGAGGCCATCCTGCACCCCGCGATCCGTGCAGAGATGGAACGCCAGTCGCTGGCAGCCGGCGGACCCTACCAGGTGCTCGTGATCCCGCTGCTCACCGAGGGCGGTAATCGCGACCACGTCGACCGCGTGCTGCTCGTCGACGTTCCGGAAGAGCTGCAGATCCAGCGACTGATGTGGCGGGACGGCGTGACCCATGACCAGGCGCAGGCCTCGCTCAACGCCCAGGCGACCCGGGCGCAGCGGCTGGCGATGGCGGACGACGTGATCCGCAACACCGGCCGCGTGGACGAGCTGCGGGAGCAGGTGGCGGCGTTGCACGAGAAATACCGGGGATTCGCAGCGGCAAGATAGGGGACACTCTCCATTTCCCCTGCCTCCGGGGAAATGGAGAGCGTCCCCGAGTTGTGCCGCCGAGCGCCCGTAGAGCAGAATACCGCCATGAACGCGAACGAGGCCGTGGTGCCCTCGGCGGACGCGGCTACCCGCGTGATCGTCTACGAGCAGCCGCTCAACGAGCGGATGCGCAACTTCCTGCGCCTCGATTTCCTGTACCAGCAGGCGGTGCACCACCACACGAAGGCGGACCCCTGGTCCACGCGTGCGGCGGTGTCGGCGCTGCTCGAGATTTTGGCCATCACGCAGCGCGGCGACATCCGCAGCGAAGTGCTGAAGGAGCTCGAGCGGCAGATGAGCCAGCTCTCGTCCTACAACAGCCGGCCGGGCGTGGACGCCTCGCGGCTCCGCGTGCTGCTCACGAAGCTGCACCGCATGCGCGAGGAACTGTCGAACGTCGGCGCGCTCTTCATGCAGAAGCTGCGCGACAGCGAGTTCCTCAACGCGATCAAGCATCGCAGCACGATTCCGGGCGGCACGTGCGAGTTCGACCTGCCCGATTACACGCACTGGCTCAACCTGCCGGACGAAGTTCGCGGCGCCGACTTCGCGCACTGGCTGGCGATCATCCGCCCGCTGGGTGACGCGGTCGGCGAACTGCTCTGGATGACGCGCGAGCAGGCCCGCTCGAAGCCCGAGGTGGCACCGGGCGGCGTGTTCCACCTCGCGCTCGATCGCGACGTGCACGCGCAGATGATCCGCATCGCGCTGCCCGCGGGCACGGACATCTATCCGGAAATCAGCGGCAGCCACTACCGCTGCAGCATCCGCTTCCTCGTCTGGCAGGACGCGGGCAACCGCCCCGTGCAGACGACCGAGGACGTGCGCTTCACGCTCTCGACCTGCACCTGACCCGCACCCGCGGCTGCGCGATGGCGACCGTCCCCTGCCCCACCTGCCAGCGGCCCGTCGAGTGGTCGCCCGCCTCGCCCTTCCGTCCGTTCTGCAGCGAACGCTGCAAGCTCATCGACCTCGGCGCGTGGATGACCGAGCGGCGCGCGATCCCCGGCGAGGAACTACCGCAGCTGGTCGACGGCGAGGGCGGCCCTCCCGAAGAACCGTCGCGTCACTGAGGCGGGCCGGTTCCCTTGCACCACGACTTCTGGCACGAGCGCTGGCAGACCGGGCAGACCGGCTTTCACCAGTCGGACGTGCATCGGTTCCTCGAGCGCTGGTGGCCTTCGCTGCAGGTCCCTGCGCGCACCCGCATCTACGTACCTCTCTGCGGCAAGAGCCTCGACATGGCCTGGCTCGCCAATCGCGGCCACACCGTCGTCGGCAGCGAATTGAGCCCGATTGCGATCGCCGACTTTTTCGCGAGCCATGGCCTGGACGCCACGCAGGCCGTAGACGGGAGATTCACGCGGCATGCCGCGGGCCCCTTCGAGATCTTCGAAGGCGATGCCTTGCTGCTCACACCCGACCTCACCGGCCCGCTCGACGGGCTCTA
>JBBIVG010000090.1:0-7210 GCA_037439865.1 Nevskiaceae bacterium | reverse complement strand
GCCGCGCTCGTGGCGCTGCCGCCCGACATGCGGCCGGCCTATGCCGCGTCGCTCGCCCGTCTCCTGCCGTCCGGTGCGCGCGGACTCGTGGTGTCGTTCGAGTACCCGCAGGAGATGAAAGGCGGCCCGCCCTTTTCCGTCGAGGCCGCGGAAGTGCGGCAGCTCTTCGGCGACTCGTTCACCGTCCGCGAACTGGAGCGCATCGACGTGCTCGCCCAGAACCCCAGGTTCGCGGAGTTCGGGATACCCGCGTTGCACGAGATCGCGTACGCTCTCGAACGCAAATGAACCAGAACGACAGCCCGGGGGAACTCGCCGACCACGCCAGCCCGGCCGCGAAGAGCTGGCTGCCGTGGGTCATGGCGGCCACCGGCATGCTCGTGCTGTTCGTCTCGAACGGACTCACGGCCACGGCGCTGTCCGTGTACGACGAGTCGCTGCTGAACGAGTTCCACTGGTCGCGCGGCGAGCTCAAGTTCCGCGACCTCATCACGTTCTGGCTCGTCGCCTGCATCGCTCCGTTCGCGGGCGCGTTCATCGACCGGCTCGGGCCGCGCCGCATGCTCACGATCGGGTGCATCCTGCTCTCGATCGGATACCTGCTCTACAGCCGGCTCGACTCGCTCGGCATGCTGTACGCGATCCACGTCATCCTCGCGCTCGGGCTCCTGGGCGCGAGCACGATGACCTGCGTCATCCTCATCTCGAACTGGTTCTACGCCAAGCGTGGGCTCGCCATCGGCATCGCGCTCGTCGGCACGAGCCTCGGCAGCATGCTGCTCTCGCCGGTCAACGTCGCGCTGATCGAGCACTTCGGCTGGCGGCAGGCCTTCATGATCGAGGCCGCGATCCCGGTCGTGCTCATGGTCTTCATCCTCGCGGTCGTGAGGAACTCGCCGCGCGACGTCGGCGCCGTGGCCTACGGTCTCGACCAGTCCGTCGGCCGCGACCTGCGCCTCGAGGGCCTGACGCTGCGCGAGGCGACGCGCACGCGCACGTTCTGGGCGATCGGGCTGTCGGGGATGATGATCTACTACTCGATCCTCGCCCTGTACAACCACCTGTTCCTGCACATGCGGGGACTCGGCTACGAGCCGATGAAGGCCGGATTCGCGCTCTTCTTCCTCGGGCTCATGGGGCTCACCGGCAAGCTCGTCAACGGGGCGCTGGCCGACCGCATCGACCGCCACAAGGTCTTCCGCGTCTGCCAGGTGATCATGCTCGTCGGCGTCGCCCTGCTCGCGACGATGCGCAAGGACCTCGTGCTGGTCGCGGTCTGCATCATCGGCCTCGGCTGGGGCGGCCTCTTCACGCTCTACAACATGCTCGCGGTGAACAACTTCGGGCTCAGGGCCGCGGGCAAGATCGGCGGCGTGATCAGCCTGATGGAGTCGCTCGGCGGCGGCCTCGGGATCTGGCTGACGGGCGTGCTGTACGACCGCACCGACAGCTACCAGCAGGCGTTCCTGCTGATCCTCGGGCTGGTGGTGGCCGGCCTGCTGGTCGGCACGCAGATCCGCAGCGAAGTCCGCGAGAAATAGGGGACATTCACCGATTCCAGGGAACAGTCCCCTCGAATCGGTGAATGTCCCCTATTTCGCCGACGGGTCCACGCGCACGATCTGCTTGCCGGTGTTGTGGCCCTCGTAGAGCCGCATGAGTGCGCGCGGCATCTGCTCCAGCCCCTCGAGGATGTCCTCCATCGGGCGCATGCGACCCTCGGCGATCCACTGCGCCATCTGCCGTTCGGCCCGGGGGAAGTGCTCGGCGTAGTCGTAGATGAAGAAGCCGCGCGCCGTCGCGCGCTGCGAACCGATGCGGTGCCAGTTGCGCAACCGGTAGGACTCCTCCGGCGACTTCAGGTACTCCGAGATGCGGCCGCAGGAGACGACGCGGCCGTAGAGATTCAGCGCGCCGAGCGCGTGATCGAGGATCTCGCCGCCCACGTTGTCGAAGAAGACGTCCACGCCGTCCGGGCACAGCTCGCGGATCCGCGCGGGCACGTCGTCGATCCGGTAGTTGATCGCGGCGTCGTAGCCGAGGTGCTCGGTCAGCATCCAGCACTTGGCGGTGGTGCCCGCGATGCCGACGACGCGGCAGCCGAGATTGCGCGCGATCCAGCCGACGTTCGACCCGACGCCACCGGCCGCGCCCGACACCAGCACCGTCTCACCGCGCTTCGGCTGGCCGACGTCGACGAGCCCGAGGTAGGAGGTGAAGCCCGTGAAGCCCAGCACACCGACCGCCGTGGACAAGGGCACGAGACGCTGCCGGACCTTGTACATCATGTAATACGGCGAGCCATCGCTCACCGAGTACTCCTGCCAGCCGAGCTTGCCCTGCACGTAGTCGCCGACATCGTAGTCGGGATGGTTCGAGGCGATCACCTGCCCCACCCCGCGACCGCGCATCACCTCGCCGATCGCGAGCGGTTGCTCGATGCCCGCGCCATCGAGCATGTACATGCGCATGACGGGCGCGACGGACAGGTAGAGCGTGCGGACCAGGAACTCGCCGCGACCCGGCGTGGGCAGCGGCGATCCGATGAGCTGGAAGTCGCTCTCCCGCACGGCACGGCCGATCGGCCGCTCCGCCAGTACCCACTGGCGGTTGACCGCGGTCGCCTCGACTTGAAACCCACTGGTCGGGCTCATCGCATGCTCCGCGCGGGCGTCAGCCCGTCGCGTTCGACTCGTCGAACATGTCGATCGTCGCGGGCCGGCCCGTCTGGCGGATCAGCGCCTTGCGGCGGAAGAATCGCAGGAACCCCGCCGCACCCATGCGTGAGCCACCCATGCCGGAGCACTTGAACGAGTTCTTCTCGGCCTCGTGCATCACGCCCGTGAGTGCGCCGTCGTTCAGGCTGATGCCGCCCGCGTCGATGCGGCGGCCGATCGCCTCGGCCTCCTCGAGCGTGCCGGCGATCACGGCGGCTGAGAGGCCGAAGATACCCTCGTTGGCGAGCGCCACGGCCTCGTCGATCGCGTGGAACTTCATCACCGGCATGACCGGTCCGAAGGTCTCGTCCGTCATGAGCTTCATCGTGTGGTTCACGTCCACGACCACGGTGGGACGGATCCAGCGGCCGCCCCCGTCGTGGATCTCGACCACCCCGCCGCAGAGCACCTTCGCGCCGCGTCGGATAGCATCGTCGATCTGCTCCGCGATGATGTCGGCCTGCCGGTCGAAGATCAGCGGCCCGACGACGCCCTTGTGCAGGTCGGGATAGTTGATCGGCACGACGCTCGCCTTCTCGACCAGTCGTTGCACGAACCGGTCGTAGATCGAGTCCTGGACGTACACGCGCTCGAGCGACTGGCAGGCCTGGCCCGTGGCGAGCACCGAGGCGCGCAGCACGACGTCGGTCGCGAGTTCGAGGTCGGCGCTGCCGGTTACGATCACCGGATCCTTGCCGCCGAGTTCGAGGAACGCCGGGATGAAGTGCTCGGCGGCCGCGCGACCGACGGCTCGACCCGTCTTGACGCTGCCGGTGAAGCAGACGACGTCCACGAGGCCGGTCAGCGCTGCCCCGGTGCGGCCATCGCCGACGACGACGTCGAGCACCGCCGCGAGATCGGGCACGGAATGGATGCTGCGCCGGAGCGGTTCGGCGAACCGTGGCGCGATTTCGCTCGGCTTGATGAGCACCGCGCAGCCCGCGAGCAACGCCGGGATCGCGTCGATCAGCGACAGCGTAAGCGGGAAATTCCAGGGGCTGATGACACCGACGAGCGGGTACGGCACGAGCTGGGAGCAGAACGTGATCGACGGCTGGGCCTGCGACCGGCCCTCCTCTTCGCGGATCAGGCGCGGCGCCTGCGCGCACCAGCGATCGATCGCGCCGACCGTGCCGCCGAACTCGGCCTGCGCGAGCAGGTGGCGACCGGTGTCGGTGGTGAGCGCGTCGACGATCGCCGCGCGGTGCATGAGCAACTGGTCCTTCCAGCGCTGCAGGACCGTGACGCGCGACTCGACCGGGCGCGCCGCCCACTCGCGCTGCGCCGCACGCAGCTCGCCGGCGCGGCGAGCGAGCTCCTGCGGCTCGGGCTGCGTGAACGAGTAATCGAACTGCCCGTTGCGGGGATTGCGGACCTGGATCTTCTCCACGGCGATCAACCCTCTTCGTCGAACCCGACCTCACGCTGATGCCGCATCCGGAGCACCAGGACGACGTCTGCACCGGGATCATACCGGTAGAGCGCGATGTAGCCCGTGCGCCCTCTCGAAATCAACAACTCCCGCAGGCCGTGCTCGACCGGGCGCCCGAGCAACGGATGCGGTCGAAGGGACTGAAGTGCGCCGACGACGAGCGGTGCCGTCTCGACTGCGAGGTCCGGCAGCGAGCCCGACAGGAAGTCGGACAGCCTCGCGAGGTCCTCGAATGCCCGCGGCGCGAATCGCAGCCGTGTCATCGTCGAGGCCCAGGTGGCCTACAGCTTTCGCTTGCGCGGCCGCCGGGCCTTGCGGCCTTCGAGGCGGGACTGGACGTAGCTCAGCACCTCGTCACCGTCGTACACCATCCCGAACTCCGCCACCTCACGCTCGGCGTCGAGCGCCGACTCGAGGAAACGGCGTCGCCGTTCCGCCAGTCCGGTCTGCAACTCAATGGCTTCGACCATGAATGCGTGAGGCGAGCGCCCCGCGGCCGCCGCGGCCTCGGCCACACGGTCCTTGAGTTCGCGCGGAAGCTTGAGGGTGGTGGACTCGCTCATGGCCCGCTCTCCTTGGTGACACCAAAGTACCACCCGGACGGACGGGCTTCAACCGGCAGCAGCGCGCTTCGACAGGGCCTCGACGATGGGCGCGTCGGCCTCGAGGATGTCCTCTTCATGGAGGCGTGCCGGTTCGACCCACTTGATCGCCTGGCCCTCGAGGCCGAGCGGCTCGCCGCTCCAGGACGTCACGATCCACATGTCGAGCCAGACCACGCGTTCGGGATAGGTGTGCGAGTAGCGCATCAGGCGCTCGGCCGTGTGCACCTCGACGGCGAGTTCCTCCCGCAACTCGCGCACGAGGCCGGCGTACGGATCCTCGCCCTCGTGCAGCTTGCCGCCCGGGAACTCCCAGCGCCCTGCGAGCGCCTTGCCCACCGGTCGCTGCGCGATGAGCACGCGCCCACGCTCGTCGAACAGCGCGCCCGCAACGACATCTAACGCTGGAAGCGACAGCGAGCTCACCGAGGCGCAGCCTCGATCGTGGCCTGTGCCCTGCCGGGAGTGTTCGCGGGGCCGTCGGCGGCATGGACGCCGCCGACGGAGCCTACAGGGACGTATTCACGGCGTCCCCGCGGGCACTTCCGGCAGGGCACAGGCCGCGAGTACAGGCTCAAGCTTCCCGAGCGATCTGCCCGTGACAGTGCTTGTACTTCTTCCCCGACCCGCACGGACACGGCTCATTGCGCCCGACCTTCCGGCCATCGCGCACGATGGGCGTGAGCGCCTCCGGACCGGCCGCCGGGCCCGCCGCGAACGGACCGCCCGCGGAAGCCGCCGCGGCCTCTTCCGGTCCCACCGGACCGGCATCGGTCGAGATCGCCGACGGGGGTGCCGCGTGCTGCAGCTGCAGCCGGCGCGCCATCTGCCGCTCGCGCTCGCGCTCCTGCTCCTCGATTTCCGCCTCGGTGCGCACCTGGATGCGCGAGAGCAGCGCGATCGAGTCGTGCTTGATGCGGTCAAGCAGCGCGCCGAACAGCTCGAACGCCTCGCGCTTGTACTCCTGCTTCGGGTTCTTCTGCGCATAGGCGCGCAGGTGGATGCCCTGCCGCAGGTAGTCCATCGCCGCGAGGTGCTCCCGCCAGTGGCGGTCGAGCTCCTGCAGCATCACGGCCTTCTCGAGGTGGCGCATGATGGGCGCGCCCACCTGCTCCACCTTCTGCTCGTACGCGGACTCGACCGCCTGCACGATGCGCTCGCGCAGCCCGGCCTCGGCGATGCCGTGGTCCGCCTCGAGCCAGGCCCTGGGGTCCACCTGCACGGTGAACTCGCGCTCGATCGCCTCCGCCAGTCCCGCGAGGTTCCACTCCTCCTCGACGCTCTCGCGCGGCACGTACTGGTCGATGATGCCGTTCACGACCTCGGCGCGGATGCCCGTGATGGAGTCGGAGATGTCGTCCGCCGCCATCAGCTCCGTGCGCTGCTGGTAGATGACCTTGCGCTGGTCGTTGGCGACGTCGTCGTACTCGAGCAGGTTCTTGCGCAGGTCGAAGTTGTAGGCCTCGACCTTGCGCTGCGCGCGCTCGATCTGGCGCGAGAGCATCCTGCTCTCGATCACCTCGCCTTCCTTCATGCCGGCGGTCTGGAGCCAGCGCTTGGTGCGCTCCGGGTCGCCGAAGATCCGCATCAGGTTGTCTTCGAGCGACAGGTAGAAGCGGCTCGAGCCCGGGTCGCCCTGGCGGCCCGAACGGCCGCGCAGCTGGTTGTCGATGCGGCGCGACTCGTGGCGCTCGGTGCCCACGATGTGCAGGCCTCCGGCGGCGACCACTTCCTCGTGACGCTTCTGCCACTCGTCGCGGACCTTCTGCAGGGTCGCCTCGTCCGGCGCCTCGAGCGCGGCGATCTCGGACTTCAGGTTGCCACCGAGCACGATGTCGGTGCCGCGGCCGGCCATGTTCGTCGCGATCGTCACGGCGCCGGGGCGTCCGGCCTGCGCGACGATGTGCGCCTCGCGCTCGTGCTGCTTGGCGTTCAGCACCTCGTGCCCGACGCCCTCCTTCTTCAGGATGCCGGCCAGCATCTCCGAGGTCTCGACCGACGTCGTGCCGACGAGTACCGGCTGACGGCGCTTCACGCAGTCGCGGATGTCCTCGACGATCGCCTCGAACTTGTCCTTCTGCGTGAGGTACACGAGGTCGGATGCGTCATCGCGGACCATGGGCTTGTGGGTCGGGATCACCACGACCTCGAGCCCGTAGATCTGCTGGAACTCGTAGGCCTCGGTGTCCGCCGTGCCCGTCATGCCGGCGAGCTTGCCGTACATGCGGAAGTAGTTCTGGAACGTGATCGAGGCGACCGTCTGGTTCTCCTCGCGCACCTTGACGCCTTCCTTCGCCTCGATGGCCTGGTGCAGCCCGTCCGACCAGCGGCGGCCGGGCATCGTGCGCCCGGTGAACTCGTCGACGATGATCACCTCGCCGTTGCGCACGATGTACTCGACGTCGCGGCGATAGAGCGCGTGCGCCCTGAGCGCCGCGTTCAGGTGGTGCATCAGGCGG
>JBBIVG010000089.1:0-11131 GCA_037439865.1 Nevskiaceae bacterium | reverse complement strand
TGTTCCTGGGCGGCGAAGCCCTTCACGGTATTGACGAGGTTGGGAATCAGGTCGGCGCGGCGCTGGTACTGGTTCACGACCTCGGACCAGGCCGACTTCACCTGCTCGTCCTGGACCTGCAGCGTGTTGTAGCCGCAGGCGGAGAGGAACAGGCTCGCGACGACGAGCGAGGCAATCTTCAAGAAACGCATGGATCGTCCTCCTGACCCTGGGTCGGTCTGCAAACGTCCCCAGGGCACATTATGGGGCGAGCGCACCAAATCTCCACCACGTGCCGGCCCGGCGCCCGCACTCACCAGATCTGGACGCGCTCGCCCGGGGGCAGGTAGAGCTTGTCGCCCGGCTTGACGTCGAAGGCCGCGTCGAACTGCTCCATGTTGCGGACGATGCCATTGACCCGGAACTCGGACGGGCTGTGCGGGTCCGTGAGGAGTCGCTTGCGGAGTTCGTCCTCGCGGTACTTGCGTGCCCAGATCTGGGCCCAGCCGATGAAGAACCGCTGGTCGCCGCTGAAACCGTCGAGCACGGGCGCGTCCGCGGCGCCGGGCGTCGCCCGGTACGCCCGGTAGGCGATCGCGAGGCCCGACAGGTCGCCGATGTTCTCGCCCAGCGTCAGCTTGCCGTTGACGTTCATGCCCGGCAGCGGGCTGAACGCCGAGTACTGGTCGGTCAGGCGGCCGGCGCGCGCGCGGAACTTCGCGTCGTCGTCGGCCGTCCACCAGTCGCGCAGCGTGCCGTTGCCGTCGAACTGCCGGCCCTCGTCGTCGAAGCCGTGGCTGATCTCGTGTCCGATCACGGCACCGATGCCGCCGTAGTTCACCGCGTCATCCGCACGCGCGTCGAAGAACGGCGGCTGCAGGATCGCCGCCGGGAACACGATCTCGTTCGACAGCGGGCTGTAGTACGCATTCACCGTCTGCGGCGTCAGCTCCCACTCGGTGCGGTCCACCGGCTTGCCGAGCTTGGCGAACTCGCGGCGCCGGTTCGCCTCGCGCGTGCCCATCACGTTCGCGACCAGCGCGTCGCGGCGGATCGTCACGTCGGGGCTCGGCTGCCACTTGTCGGGGTAGCCGATCTTCACCGTGATCTTCGCGAGCTTGTCGTGCGCCGCGCGGCGCGTCTCCGGCCCCATCCACTCGAGCTGGTCGATCGACGACCCGAAGGTCGCGAGGAGGTTCTTCACGAGCGCGGTCATCCGCTCCTTGGACTCGGGCGGAAAGAACTTCTCGACGTACAGCCTGCCGAGCGTTTCGCCCATCACGAAGTCCACCTGCTGCAATGCGCGCTGCGAGCGCGGGCGCATCTCCGGAATGCCCGTCAGCGTGCGCTCGCGGAAATCGAAGGCGGCCTGCTCGAACCCGCCGCCGATGAGTGGCGCGTAATCGTCGATCACGTGGACACGCAGGTAGTCCTTCCAGGTCTCCAGCGGCACCTCGCGGATGGCGTGGGCCAGCGCCGTGAAGTACGTGGGCTGGCCGACGATCAGCTTCGGCTGCCCGGCGATGCCCGCGCCCGCGAGCCACGACGGCCAGTCGAAGCCGGGCGTGAGTTTCGCGGCGGCCGCGAGGTCTTGCGGGTTGTATGCCTTCACCGGGTCGCGCAGCTCGTCCTGCGGCCACTGTGCACTGGCGAGCTTCGTCTCGAGCGCCAGCACGTTCTTCGCCGCGGCCGCGGCATCCGGGCGACCGGCCAGCGAGAGGAGGTCGCGGACATAGGCCTCGTACTTGCCACGAACCTCGGCGAAGCGTCCCTCGTTCTTCAGGTAATAGTCGCGGTCGGGCATCCCCAGCCCGAACTGGTCCACGTACAGCGCGTTCACGTCCG
This sequence comes from Nevskiaceae bacterium, assembly GCA_037439865.1. Taxonomy (GTDB): domain Bacteria; phylum Pseudomonadota; class Gammaproteobacteria; order Steroidobacterales; family Steroidobacteraceae; genus RPQJ01. The sequence continues at coordinate 9,307 of JBBIVG010000089.1, read as the reverse complement.
GGTGCTTCGCATCCGCGCGCACGCCCGCCACCATGGGCGCCGCGACGCCGAAGGGCTGGAGCCCCGAACCGTTGGGCGCCGGCACGACGAGCCGCAGCTGGGCCTGGCCGAAGTACCGCGCGAGCGCGTGGCGGTCGCGGATCGCGTCGATCGTGGCGAGTTCCTTCCGCAAGGCCGCGGGCCCGTCACGCTCGACGGCTGCCTGGTCCATGAAGCTCGCATAGAGATCGCCGATCTTCTGTCGCTCGGTACCGGCTGGTCCGGGCGTCGCCGCGGCATCCTCGACTACGGTCGCGAGATTGCGCTCGACGCCCACGGTGAGCATCGTAAAGGTGCCGTAGTTCGAGCGATCCGGCGGGATCTGCGTCTTCTCGAGCCAGGTCCCGTTCACGTACCGGTAGAAATCGTCCTGCGGCCGGACGCTGCGATCGAAGTTCGCGAGGATCACGCCCGAGGCGAGCGGCGCAGCCTCGGCCTTCGACGGCGGTGAAGCGTTCGCGCCAGTGGTCAGGGTGAGCAGACAGGCAATCGGAAGTGACCAGCGCATGGGGCGGGCTCCAGGTTGACGGCGGGCCGCGATCGGGTCGGGCCCCGGGGGCGCGGAGTATAGAAGAATCAGGCGCGGCCGAGGCGCACGTGGATGGGCCAATGCACGCGCCGGGCTTCCCCGGGCCACACCAGGAGCAATCGCTCGCGCAGGTCGGGCAGCGGGTCACGCCCGTGATGGTCCTTGAACCGCTGCACCGACGACCAGGTCGTGAGGTAATTCATGACCTGGTCGAGGTCCCACTCGGTGACGAGTTCGAACGCCGGTACAGGTCCCTCGCGCCACGGAAACGGCAGCGTGCGATAGCCCTCCTCGACGTACCGACGCTCCGGAGGCCAGAAGCTGCCGACCGTCTCCGCGTAGAAGCGGTCGATGATCGCGTCCACGGCCGCGTCGACGCGGAACTTCTCGTAGGTCCAGGCGGCGACGACCCCACCGGGCACGAGCACGCGCCGGCATTCGGCGTGGAAGCGGTCGAATTCGAACCAGTGCGCAGCCTGCGCCGCGGCCACGAGTGACACCGAGCGGTCCGCGAGCGGCAGGCGTTCGGCCAGGCCCGCCACGTACGTCACGCACGGGCGCGCGACCGCGTTGCGCAACTGGCTGGCGCTGCCGTCGAGCGCGACGACCGCGTCGAAGTGATCGGCCAGCGCAACCGCAGCCTGCCCGTTGCCCGTGGCGCAGTCGAGGGCGAGCCGCCGGTCCGGTGCCTGGCCGGCGATCCAGGCGATCAGCTCGGGCGGGTAGCCGGGCCGGTACCGGCTGTAGGCGGCCGACTGCCGGGAAAAATGGTCCTTGAACGACATGTGTGCGGTCCGCGGATGGCGATGGTGCGCGCGTGCCTGGGCGCCTGCAACGACCGCGCCGCCGGTGGACTAGAATCCGCGCCCATGGACGGTATGCAGGTCGTCGACATCGCCCACGCGATCCAGCTTGCGCTCGCGCCCGTCTTCCTGCTGTCCGGTATCGGCGTGTTGCTCGGCGTGCTGACGAACCGGCTCGCGCGCATCGTGGATCGGGCACGCAAGGTCGAGGACAGCGTACGCAACGCGACGGCCCCCGACCACGAGGAGGCCCGCGAGCAGCTCAAGGTCGCCTCGCGCCGCGCGCGGTTCATCAACGCGTCCATCACGCTCTCGACGATCGCGGCGCTCCTGATCGCGCTGGTGGTGGCGCTGCTGTTCGCGAGCACGTTCGTGCCGCTGAGCCTCGCTATCTACGTCGCGGTCCTGTTCGTGCTGGCGATGATCGCGCTCGTCGGCGCGCTGCTGAGCTTCCTGATCGAAGTGCGCATCGCCACGGCCGCCTTGCGGATCGGCGCCCGATGACGCCCCGCACAAAAAATGACCCCGGGCTTGTGGCCCGGGGTCGAGTAGCGGACTTTGGTCGAAGGGAAGGGAAAAGTCCGCTAGGGGACCGTCTCAACGCATCAGTGCAGTCGCGACCACTGCAGTACCTTCACGTCGCGGCTGGGGCAGCCCATGTTGCGCGCGATGATGAGCGTGGCCTCGCGCATCTCCCGGCCGAGCCGCGGCTTGCCGTCGAGTTCCACGATGCCGCGGTACTCCTGCAGGCCACGCGGGTCTGGCTCCTCCACCAGGAAGTGCGCGTAGTACTTGATGCTCATGGCGAGGCAAGCTACTGATGCGGCCCCGCTGGAACCGTGACGTCGCGCACACAACCGGTCCCGCTGGCCGCGGGCTGCCGAAAACATGACGCGGTACCGCAAATCCGAGCCCCCGGGATCGAAGTTCGCCACGGCCGAGGGCGCGCGGCGGCTGCGCGAGGAACTCGACTACCTCTGGCGCGTCCAACGTCCCCAGGTCACGCGCGCCGTGCAGGAGGCGGCCGCCCAGGGCGACCGTTCCGAGAACGCGGAGTACATTTACGGCAAGAAGCAGCTGCGCGAGATCGACCGGCGCGTGCGATTCCTCAGGCAGCGGCTCGACGGGATGACGGTCGTGACGCGCCCGCCCGACGACCCGAGCCGTGTATTCTTCGGGGCCTGGGTGCGCATCGAGGACGACGAGGGGCACGAGACCGAGATCCGGATCGTCGGCCCGGACGAGATCGACCCCGCGCGCCGCTACGTCAGCATGGACTCGCCGCTCGCCCGCGCCCTGATGCGGCGACGGTGCGACGACGAGGTCACTGCGGAAGTGCCGGGCGGCAGCAGGGCCTACGTGATCACGGAAGTCCGCTACGAGGCGGAGGAATAGCCGGGACGGCATGGACTCACTGACTCACATCGTCGTCGGCGCGGCCATCGGCACCGCGGTCATGGGGCGCCGCATCGGCCCTCGCGCGGCGCTTTGGGGCGCCCTCTGCAGCACCCTGCCGGACCTCGACGTGCTCGTCGCCCACGGCGACCCGGTGAGCGACTTCACGTACCACCGCGCCGCGAGTCACTCGCTCTTCTGGCTCACGCTGGCAGCACCCGTCATCGCGTGGCTGCTGTCCCGTATCGAGCGGCGCGCCGATGCGCACCTCCCGAGGTGGATCGCGCTCGTGTGGCTGGCGCTGATCTCGCATCCGCTGCTCGATGCGTTCACCGTCTACGGCACGCAGATGCTCCTGCCCTTCTCGGACTACCCGGTAGCCCTCGGCAGCGTGTTCATCATCGACCCGCTGTACACCGCTCCGGTGCTGATCGGTACGGCCGTCGCCCTCGGGTGGCTGCGGCGCGAACCGGCGCGCGCCTTGCGCTGGAACGCCGCGGGCCTGGCACTCGGAACGGCGTACCTTGCTTGGACGGTGGTTGCACAGGCGCACGTGGCAAGCATCGTCAACCGCGCCGTGGCCACCTCCGGGTCCTCTCGCGGCCGGGTGCTCGTGACGCCGACTCCGTTCAACAGCCTGCTCTGGCGCGTGGTCGTGATGGACGACGACGGGTATCGCGAGGGCTACCACTCGCTGCTGCGCGACGATGGGCCGCTCGTGCTCGCGCGGCACCCGAGCGAGCCGCGGTTGCTCGACGCGCTCCGCGACGACTGGAGCGTGCGCCGTCTCGAGTGGTTCTCGAAGGGCTTCTACTCCGTCAACGAGGCGCCCACGGACCTGCGCGTGGCGAGAGGCAGCGCGAGCACGCTCGGCCAGCTGCTGGGGCTGGTCGAGACCGCGCAGGCCCGCGATGCGTCGGGAGGGGATCTGCGCCGCGCGGTGGTCATCACGGACCTCAGGATGGGCGAGACGCCGTGGTTCGCTTTCAGCTTCGTGGTGGCCGAGCGCGACGGGAATCGCGTGCGGCCGGTGCCGGCCCTGCAATTGCCGATGCGGCAGCTGCCGCCGGACGCGATCGTCCAGCTCTGGCGCTGCGGCCTCGAAGGAGCGACGGAAATCAGGCCGCGAGGTTCGCCTGACGGCGCTCGCGCGCTCTGATCCGCGGCCGGACTAGTCACCGCCGTGGTCCGGCGGGTCCATCTTCGGCAACTGCAGGCCCGTCGAGTCGGACCATGCCGCGCGGCTGCTCCAGTAAACATGCGCCTGCGGGTCGAGTCCCTCAGCTGAATCGAGGTTCGCGAGCGTCACGTGGCACTCGTCGGGCCAGTTGAGCGATTCGAAGAAGAGTGTCGAACCGCAACGGCTGCAGAAACTCCGTGTGGCCTTCGAGGACGAGTGGTAGCGGGTAAGCAGGTCGGCGCCCGACTCGAGCGCGACCGCGCCGCGCGGGAATCCGGCCCACGTCACGAACCCCGCGCCGTGCGCTCGACGGCACATCGAGCAATGGCAATGCGCCACCCAGTTCGGCGGCAGTGCCACGCGGAAGCGCACCGCGCCGCAGAGGCATCCCCCGGTGACGCTGCTTTGCGTCACACCACGCGGATGTTCTTGAACTGCCAGGGATCCGTCTCGTCGAGATCCTCGGGGAACAGCCTCCCGCGATCCACGAGCGGGTGCCACTCCGAGTATTCGCCCACGACGAGCCCGAGGTACGGCCGGCAGACCTCGAGGATGCGCCGGAAGTCGAGTTCGTCCGGCTCGACGATGCCCGCGTTCGGGTTCTCCATCGCCCAGACGAGGCCGCCGAGCACCGACACCGTCACCTGCAGCGAGGTGGCGTTGTTGTGCGCACAGAGCTGGCGCGCCTCCTGCACGGAGAGCTGCGAGCCGTACCAGTAGGCGTTCTTCTTGTGGCCGGCGAGCAGCACGCCGAGTTCGTCCACGCCCTTCACGATCTCGTCCATCATGATCCGCTTGCGGTCCTGGATGCGCCAGTTGCGCCCGGCCAGTTCGTGCACGGAGAGCACCGCGTCGTCGCTCGGGTGATAGGCGTAGTGCACGGTCGGACGATAGACGACGTGCTCGCCCTTCTTGACGGTGAGGTAGTCGGAGATCGAGATGGACTCGCCGTGCGTGATCAGGAAGCCGTGGAAGTGACCGGCCAGCGGCGTCCAGGTGCGGACGCGCGTGGCGGCGCCCGGCTGCATCAGGTAGATGGCGCTGCCGCGGCCGAAGTCGTGCTTCTTGCCGTCGCGCGGCCAGTTCTTCTCGTGCGAGCCCCAGCCGAGCTCCGCCGGCTGGCAGCCCTCGCCCACGAAGCCGTCCACCGACCAGGTGTTCACGAACTCGCCCGGCTCCTTGGCGTAGGAACCGACCTGCGTGTCGCGCTCGGCGATGTGGATCACCTTGATGCCGAGCTTGTGCGCGAGCGCCGCCCACTCGGCCTTCGTGTTCGGGTCGCCGTGCTCCACGCCCGTGTCCGTGGCGATGTTGAGCATCGCCTGCTTGACGAAGTGCGAGACGAGGCCCGGGTTCGCACCGTGCGTGATCACGGCGGTCGGCGCGCGCTGCCTCGTTTCGCGTAGCGCAAGCGCGGCCTCGCGCAGGGCGTAGTTCGAGCGGCGCGACGGGGAAACCGTGGGATCGGTGTAGCCGCCCGCCCAGGGCTCGATGCAGGTGTCGAGATAGAGCGCGCCCTTCTCCCAGCAGAGCTGGATCAGCGCGAGCGACGAGACGTCCACCGAGAGGTTGAGCAGGAAATCGCCGCGGCCCACCAGCGGGTCCAGCACGTTCTTGAAGTTCTCGCGCGTCAGCGGATGCTTGATGAAGCGCACGCCATACTCCGCCGCGACCTTCTCGCCCGCCTCTTCCGCCGTGACGATCGTGACCTGGTCGGCCTTGATGCCGACGTGACGCAGGATCAGCGGCAGGACGCCCTGGCCGATGCTGCCGAAACCGACGAAGATCAGGCGTCCCGGGAAGGCGACGTGGACCGGGTAGTTGCTCATGGATGCACCGGGTGAAGCACGGAAGGATGACGGAGAAAGGGCGTTAGTTTACCCGTTCCCGACGACCGGTCACCCCCGCCCGGCGACGAGCGGCCGGGCGAACCGTCAGCCGCGCGGCGCGCCTTCGCGCCAGTGCGGCGGATACGTCCGCTCGTATCCCGGCAGCGCCGCCATGCGCCCGATCCAGCGCGCGATGGCCGGGTAGGTGGTCTCGAGCGGCAGGAACCGCGAGCGCAGTTCGCCGGCCTCGCGCTTCTCCATGGCGCGCAGCAGGAGCATGATCCCCGGGAACACCACCATGTCCGCGGCGGAAACGTGTTCGCCTACGAGCCAGTCCGACCTGCTGAGCCTGCCCTCGATGGTACGTGCCTCGCCCGCCACGACCTGCATGGCGCGCGTCACTTCCTCGAGCCGCTCGTCCATCTTCTCGAAGAACATCGCGGACACGATGTGCATCAGGTGGGTCTCGGCGTAGGACTGGAATTCGCAGATCACGCGCATGATCGTGCCCGCCTCCTCCGGCGTGCGACCGAAGATGGGCGGCTCGGGATACTTGCGGTCGAGGTAGAGCAGGCAGGCGAGGGACTCGAAGACGACGAAGTCGCCGTCCTTGAGCACGGGGACGCGGCCGCGCGGGTTCATGCGCAGCATCCGCGGCGACTTGTGCTCCTGCTTGGAGAACTGCAGCAGGTTCGACTCATAGGGCAGGCGCTTGTACTCGAGCGCGAGCTGCACGCGCCACGAATATGGGCTGCCGCTGCCCCAGAAGAGTTCGATCGCCATCGCGGAACCTCCCGCCGGCCCGGGCGGACGCGGCGCCCGGATTGTACTGAGCGCGATCGGAACGCGGTACCGCAACCGGGCAAGGGACGGAGAACATGAGGCAAGAAGTGCTGATCCAGGCCGAAGAACTCGAGCGTCGGCTCGGCGACACCGGCGTCCGCATCTTCGACTGCCGCTTCGACCTCGCGCGCCCGGAGGACGGACGCAGGCGCTATCTCGACGAGCACGTGCCCGGGGCGGTCTACGCCGACCTGAATCGCGACCTCTCGGCGCCGACCACGCCAACCTCGGGCCGCCACCCGCTGCCCACGGCGGCAGAGTTCGAAGCGCGCCTGCGCACCTGGGGCGTGAACCGCGATTCGCTGGTCGTGGCCTACGACGACGGCAACGCCATGTATGCCGCGCGCCTGTGGTGGATGCTGCGCTGGCTGGGGCACGAGCGGGTCCAGGTGCTCGACGGCGGGATGCGTCGGTGGATGCAACTCGGGTTGCCGCTCGACGACGCGTTGCCGGCGCCCGCGGCAGGCAACTTCGTGCCGCACCCGCGGCCCGGGATGGTCGTCGACGCCGCGCGCGTGCTCGAAGTGTCACGCGACCCGTCCAGTCTCGTTCTCGACGCCCGCGCGCCGGAACGCTACCGGGGCGAGGTGGAGCCGATCGACGCGGTCGCCGGTCACGTGCCCGGCGCGCGCAATCACCCGTTCACGCTGAGCGTCGGCGCCGACGGGCGATTCCTGCCGGCAGCCGAACTGCGAGCGACCTTCGGCGAGCGCCTCGAGGGCGTGCCGGCCGAGCGCACGGTCGCGATGTGTGGCTCGGGCGTCACGGCCTGCCACCTGCTGCTCGCGATGGAGCACGCGGGCCTCGGCGGCGGCCGCCTGTATGCCGGCTCCTGGAGCGAGTGGTCGCGCGACCCGTCCCGGCCGGTGGCGCGCGGCCCGGAGCCCTGAGGGGCGAGCACCTCGATGCCCTTCCACCGCGCCCTGCTTCTGCTATCGTGCGCGCCTCATTTTTTCCGCCTGGCCCGGAGCCGCCGCGAGTGGAAAACACTGCACGCAATCTGACCCTGAGCAGCCACTGGAAGATCGAGGACTCGCTCGAGCTGTACGGCGTCAATGCCTGGGGCAACGGCTATTTCGGCATCAACGAGGCCGGCCACGTCATCGTGCGCCCGGACCAGTCGGCCGACCACGCGATCGACCTGCTCGAGGTGATCCACGGCCTCGAGGCGCGCGACCTGACCACGCCCGTGGTGGTCCGGTTCTCGGACATCCTGCGCCACCGGCTGAAGCGGCTGCACGACGCGTTCGCCACCGCCATCGCGGAGAACGAGTACCGCAACCGCTACGCCGCCGTCTTCCCGATCAAGGTGAACCAGCAGCGGCTCGTCGTCGAGGAAGTCTACGGCTACGGCCGTGAGTTCGGCTTCGGCCTCGAGGTGGGCTCGAAACCGGAGCTGCTCGCCGTGATGGCGATGACCGAGGGCGAGTCGGAGCGGATGATCGTCTGCAACGGCTTCAAGGACGACAGCTACATCGAGGCCGTGATCCTCGCGACCAAGCTCGGCCGCACGATCATCCCGGTGGTCGAGAACTTCGGCGAGCTGCAGCTGATCCTGAAGCACGCGCGCGATTACGACGTGCGGCCGCGCATCGGCGTGCGCGTGAAGCTCGCGAGCGAGGGTGCGGGCCGCTGGCGCGAGTCCTCGGGCGAGAAGTCGAAGTTCGGCCTGTTCGTCACCGAGATCCTGGAGCTCTTCCGCGTGCTCAAGGAGCAGGGCATGGAGGACTGCCTGCAGCTCGTGCACTGCCACCCCGGCAGCCAGCTGCAGGACATCCGCCGCGTGAAGGATGCGGTGAACGAGCTCGCGCACGTCTATGCCGAGCTCAAGCTCATGGGCGCCGGGCTGCGCTACATCGACATCGGCGGCGGCCTCGGCGTGGACTACGACGGCAGCCGCACCAACTACGCCTCGTCGATGAACTACAGCATCGCTGAGTACGCGAGCGACGTCGTGTACCGCATCGCGAGCGTCTGCAATTCGCGCGGCATCGACCACCCGGTGATCGTGAGCGAGTCTGGCCGCGCCATCGCCGCGCACCACAGCCTGCTCGTGTTCAACACGCTCGGCTCCTCGATGCTCGACAAGTTCCGCGTCAGCGACCAGGCGGCCGAGGAGTGCGCGCGCGACGCGAAGGTACCGCAGCCGGTGCGGGACCTGGCCGACGCGTATCGCTCGATCACGGACCGGCGCCTGGTCGAGTGCTACCACGACGCGCTGCAGGCCCGCGAGCAGGCGCTGCAGATGTTCAACCTCGGTTACCTGAGCCTCGAGGCGCGCGGCCTTGTCGAGCGCCTGTACTGGGCCACCTGCGCGAAGATCCGCGACATCTGCCGCCGCCTCCCGTCGGTGCCCGAGGAGCTCGAAGGGCTCGAGTCGATCCTGAGCGACATCTATTTCTGCAACGTATCGGTGTTCCAGTCGCTGCCCGACAGCTGGGCCATCGACCAGCAGTTCCCGATCATGCCGGTGCACCGGCTCGACGAGCCCCCGACGCGCAACGCGGTGCTTGCCGACATCACCTGCGACTCCGACGGCAAGATTGACCACTTCGTCAGCCTGCGCGAGACCAAGCGCACGCTCGAACTGCACGAGCTGCGCGACGGCGAGCCGTACTACCTCTCCGCGTTCCTCGTGGGCGCCTACCAGGAGACGCTCGGCGACCTGCACAACCTCTTCGGAGACACG
>JBBIVG010000088.1:0-11222 GCA_037439865.1 Nevskiaceae bacterium | reverse complement strand
TCACGTACGAGGGCACGGAGACGATCCACCAGCTCACGATCGGCCGCGAGCTGACCGGCATCAACGCGTTCTGACTTTGGGACGTTGACCTGTTTCAATCGGCTGGCTCGATCGAGCGGAGCAACGCGGCATGACCGAAAGCACCTCGAAACCCGTCCTGCAGCGCGACCACCGCTCGTTGCGGGGCACGATCGCGTATCTCTCGCACAAACCCGAGCGCTACTTGCAGGAGCGCGGCCGGGAGTATTTCCATCTCGACGTGCATTCCGACGGGAAGCGCACGATCACCGCGCACTGCGAGATCGACGACCGGCCGAGCGTCATGCGCGACATCACTTACAGCGTGGACGAGCAGTGGCTGCCGATGGACTGCTTCGTGCGCATCACGGTCGGCGATCGGTTCATGGGCTCGGGTTGGTTCAAGTTCTACCCGGACTACACCGAGTGCGAGACGTTCACGTCGCTCGAGGGCCGGGTCTCGCAGCGGATGCAGCACCGCAATCCGCCGCTGCGGACGTTCCAGCACCACGCGATCGCCTGCGACGCCTGGCACCTGCGACTCTTTGATCGCTCGAAGGGCCCGGGCGTGCAGGGCATCGACGAGTTCCTGCTCTCCTCGCCCGATCATCGCGGCGCGACCGGGCCGATGCTGTTCCGCATCGGCGTGCACATCGAGTACGTGGGCGAGGAACGCGTGACTGTTAGGGCCGGCAGCTTCGACGCGCTGCACTTTCGCTACGTGTCGGCGCCCGGGCTGCCGCAGGAGCACCCGCCGTACGACGTCTGGTGCACCAACGACGGCGACTTCCTGTTCCTCAAGGGCCACGTCGCCGGGTACATGCAGACGTACTACGAGCTCGTCGAGCTGAAATAAATCGGTGCCTGGCACCGATTTATTTCCGGGTGACGGAGTACTCGACGGTCACCACGGCCTTGACGACCTTCTCGACGGTGCTCGTGTCGTAGCTGCCGTAGTCGGCCGTCTCGGTCGAGTTCGGCCGCGTGATCTGGAACACCCCCTGCGATGCGGACCGCAGCGGCCCGACGGTGACGCCGCTGTTTGCCGCGAACTGCTCGGCCCGGAGCTGCGCGTCCCTGGTCGCGGCCCCGATGAGCCGCACCTTGACCGCATTGAGGTCGCCGAAGAAGTACTGCGGCGGCCACGAGTTGATGTTCACGCCGTCGCTGATCAGCGACGACGCCTCGCCTGCAATCCGTCCGATCAGCTTCACGTCGTTCGACGTGAGCTCGTAGGCACGCTCGAGTTCGTAGCCGGCGACGCGGCCCGTCTGCACGCCGCCGGTTCCGGTCTCGTAGACGGTGCGCGTGGTGACCGGCGCCACCGACACCGACGCGCCCTCGCCCGCCGTCGTCTTGAGCATCTGCATCACTCGCGCACTGTCCTGCTCGAGTTCCCGATAGCCCGCCTGGAGGTCGGTGGCACGAACGCTCACCGTCCCGCGCCACATTCCCGCGTCCGAAACGACCTTCTCTTCCGCGTAGCCCTTCACCATGATCTTGTCGCCCGCGAGCTTGATGCGCTCGAGACTGCGACTCACGACTGCGGCCGACACCACGAGTCCCACCGCCAGCGTGAGCCCGAGCAGCAGCATCCCGACCGTCGTGGCCCCTCGCTGCGCCTGCAGTACCGTACCGTCGTGTTCCATGGACCGTCATTCTCCGGCCCCGAACCCCGGGTCCGTCGTAACGCATTTTCCCGAACCGGGCCTCCGCCGTCAGGCCCCTCTCGCCCAGCCGCATGCATGTCGGCTTTCTTTACGAATTCATGACGAAATGGCGTCTGCCTCAAGCGAGACCTGAGGAGTGCGCGGCTAACCCATTGATTCACAAAGTCACGCTCAGCTTGGCATGGACGTTGCTTCGTCTTCCTCGTCCTCGTGTGGATGGTGGTGATGGGACGGACGAGGAAGACGGGAAGGGATTTGATCCGCTGGGGGATGGCCGGAAGCGAAGCGAACAGAAGGGACGGAACGACGCAAGTACCCCGATGACGGGGCGCGAAGAAAAAGCAGAACCACAACAAGAGAATCGCGCGCCCTGGGAAGGACGACGAAACCCCGCGCAAGCGGGGTTTTTTTTCACGCTATCCTCGGCCGGATGACCGACCTCGCCGCCCACCCGCACGCCATCGCGGTGCTCGCGCTGACCACGGTCGCATTCTTCCTCTTCACGCGCGAGCGCATCCCGATCCCGGTGACGAGCCTCCTCGTGATCGGTGCGCTGGCGCTCGGCCTGCATCTATTTCCGTACCAGACGGCCACGGGTGAACTCGGCCCGAGCCAGGTGTTCTCCGGCTTCGGTCACGAGGCGCTGGTCGCCATCTGCTGCCTGATGATCCTCGGCCGCGCGCTCATGGTGACCGGCGCACTCGAACCCGTCGCACGCATGCTCGCGCGGCTGTGGGCGTTCAATCGCCACGCGGCGACGCTCGCCGTCCTCGTGGTCGCGATGTCGCTCAGTGCCTTCATCAACGACACGCCCGTCGTCGTCGTGCTGATGCCCGTCGTCATCGGACTCGCGCTGCGCGCCGGCGGGTCGGCGTCGAAGATGCTGATGCCGATGAATTTCGCCGTCGTGGTCGGCGGCATGGCGACGACGATCGGGACGTCGACCAACCTGCTCGTCGTGTCGCTCGCGCGGGACAACGGCGTGCCTCCAATCGACATGTTCGAGTTCACCGGCATCGTCGCCGGCCCCGCGCTCCTCGCGCTGCTCTACCTGTGGCTCGTCGCGCCCCGCCTGCTCGAGGAAAGGTCGAACCCGCTCGCGACCACGCCCGCACGCCGCTTCGATGCCGTGCTGTACGTCGGGCCGCGGAGTCGGGCCCGCGGCAAGGCGCTGCGACGCCTGCGCCGCTGGACCGGCAACCGGATGGTCGTCGACCGCGTCCAGCGCGGCACCGACCTGCTGGAGGTCCGCGACGACCTGCGCATCCTCGAAGGCGACCGGCTGCACATCAGCGACACGTCGGCCTACCTGAAGGAATTCGAGCGCGCGCTCTCCGCCACGCTCTACGACACGGACCGGGTCGCGAGCCTCCCGCCCGAGCAGCACCCGCTCCTCTCCCAGGACCAGCAGCTCGTCGAGGTCGTGGTCACGGAGGAGTCGCCGCTGCACCAACGCACCCTGCGCGACCTGCGCATCCCCGAGCGGTTCGGCGTCGTCACGCTCGCCATGTACCGCCCGGCCGACGAGCGGTCGCTCGCGGGCGAGATCATCGACCGCGAACTACGCTCCGGCGACGTGCTGCTGCTGCAGGGTCCGGCCGGGCGCATTCCCGCGCTCAAGGACGAAGCGGGCGTGCTCGTGCTGGACGGCACGCTCGACCTGCCGCGGACGCGGAAGGCGCCGGTCGCGGTCGCAACGATGGCCGCGGTCGTGCTGCTCGCGGCGTTCGGCGTGCTGCCCATCGCGATCGCATCGCTGCTGGGCGTGATCGCGCTGCTCCTCACGGGCTGCCTGCGCCTGGAGGGCCTCGGCCGCGGCATCAGCGCCGAGGTCGTGCTCGTCGTCGTCGCGAGCCTCGCGCTCGGTCGCGCACTCACGGCGACCGGCGGCGCCGACCTGCTGGCGGGCGCGTTCACGTCGGTCGCGGCCGGCCTTTCTCCGCAGGCCGTGCTCGCAGCCGTGATGATCTTCCTCGGCTTGCTGACCAACTTCGTCTCGAACAGCGCCGCGGCCGCGATCGGCACGCCGATTGCACTCTCGATCGCGCAGCAACTCGGCGCGCCGCCGGAGCCGTTCGTGCTCGCGGCGATCGTCGGCTGCAACCTGTCGTTCGCGACGCCGATGGGTTACCAGACGAACATGCTGGTCATGCAGCCTGGCGGATACGTGTTCCGCGACTTCGTGCGCGTCGGCGGCCCGCTCGTGGTGCTGATGATCGTCGCGTTCTCGATCGCGCTCGCGCGTGCGTATCCCGCCTGAGACGTTCGCCGAAGGGTCGTCGGGATCTTGTTTCGCGCGCGACTTATCCGCACAATGTGTCGGCGCGCTTGACCTTTCGTGCGCGATCGCTCCGCCGCGCTGTCCACCTCACCCTTTCTTCGGGTTCAGTCCAACGGCGCGGCGGGGCGATATCTCTCCCGCCCCACGCACTGCGCTCGGCGATCCGCCTCAGGCCATCGCGCGCAGCGTCCCGTCCGAATCGATCACGAGCAGCCGGTCGCCCGGCTCGATCACGAGCGCGGGATCCGTCCACGTGCCGATGCGCCGGCCACCACGGCGCAACTCGACGATGAGCGACCCGCGCAGGTCGCGCGCGACGCGGCCGATTTCCTCGTCCGAGGGATCGCGCTCGTGCAACTGGAAGCCGCCGCGGAACGTCAGCGCCTCCGCGACGAACTCCACGGTGGCGCTGCTCTCGACGGCGTCGGCCATCAGGTAGCCGCCGAACCGCGGTGGGGAGACGATGACGTCGGCGCCGCCGGCTCGCACGAGTTTCACGTTCTCCTGCTCGCCCACGCAGGCGACGATGCGCACCTGCTTGGCGATCTCGCGGATGGTGAGCACGATCAGCACCGTCGTGTCGTCCCGGCCGACGCTCACGATCACCGAGTCCGCCCGGTCCACGGCTGCGACCTTGAGCAGTTCCTCGCTCGAGGCGTCGCCATGCAGGCCGACGAAGCCGCGGTCGGCGGCCCGCTGCACCTCCTTGGCGTCTGCGTCGATGACGACGATCTCCCCGGGCTCCCAGCCGCGCAGCAGGAGTTCGGCGGCGGCGATCGAGCCGCTGTGGCCGAAGCCGCACAGGACCACGTGGCCCTGCAGTTGGCGCTGCAGTCGCGTCATGCGCAATTCCTCGATGAACCGCTGGATGATGAACTGGTAGGCCGTGCCCAGGAAGATGAACCAGACGAAGATCCGCACCGGGGTCACGAAGAAGGCGTCGATCAGCCGCGCCTGGTCGGACACCGGCACGATGTCGCCGTAGCCGACGGTGGTGATCGTGATCATCGTGAAGTAGAGGACGTCGATCACCGAGACATTGCCGTCGATGTTGTCCTGCAGCCCGCTCCGGTCGAGCAGGAACACCGTGAACACCGCCGCGATGAGCAGCAGCACGAGGCCCGCCCGGGCCAGGAGCATCGCCTCGGGGGGCGCGGCCGACTTGCGCACGAGGATCGGCGCCGTCGCCGGGCCGCCGCGCTCGAGCCGCAGGCGGCGCAAGGTGCGACGCATGCCGCCGAACATCATCGGCCTGCGTTGCCGTCCGGGTCCCCGCGCATCGCTCATGCGCGGGACTATAGCCCAGCCGGCGCGGGCGCCGGAGCGGGCGCGCGCGTCAGCGGACGGTCATCGGCTCGATCTCGTAGCCAATCACTTCGCGCGTCAGGGGGTCGACGATGGGCTTGCCGCAGTTGAAGCGCCCTGCGAGGCGGGCCTTGCGGAGCAGCGACTTGTCGGCCTGCAGGCTGCGCAGTTCCATCAGGCCCTGTGCGTCCCGCACGAGGGCCGTCACCAGGGACGCCGGACCCTCGACGGGCTGGCCCGGATCCGGAAAGAGCAACGCGATCACTTCGGACTGCATCTCGGTCACCTGCGGCGCGCAGCCGCCCCAGACCCGAAGCAAGTCCCGTGCCACCGATGCGTATGCCCACGAATCATGCAGTTATGGAACAATGCGCCGCGCCGCCGGGTGACACTTTGCGTCACTGCCGGCCGCAGAGGGACAGTCGTTACGCAGGACCCGGGCCCGTCGCCGGAACGAGTAGATCGATGACACCAGGCACGCCCCTACCGGAGATCATCGCGCATCGCGGCAACGCGACGGAGTTTCCGGAAAACACGCTGCAGGCATTCTCGTCCGCCGTCGAGCTGGGCGTGAAATACCTGGAGTTCGACGTGCAGCTCACCAGCGACAAGGTCCCGGTCGTCATGCACGATTCGGACCTCGCGCGCGTGGGCGACCGTGAGGAATCCATTCACGAGATGACCTGGGCGCAGCTCGCGGAAACCCCGGTCGGGGAAAACAAGCGGTTCGGACAGCGGTTCGCGTTCACGTACCCGCCATCGCTCGCACAGGTCGTGGACGCGCTGCACGGCTGGCCCGGCGTCACCGCGTTCGTCGAGGTGAAGCGCGGCAGCATGCGGCGGTTCGGCCGCGAGGTCGTCCTGCGCCGGATCGCCGAGGTACTGAAGCCGGCCTTGAGCCGGTGCGTGCTGATTTCCTTCGACCTGCCGAGCCTGAAGGTGCTGCGGCTCATGACCGGCGCGCGGATCGGATGGGTCATCTCCGAATACAACGATGCCGCCCGCAACGAAGCGGCGCAGCTCGCGCCGGAATTCCTGTTCGCGAACCTCGACCGGGTGCCGGAAGGGCTCGAGCCGCTCTGGCCCGGCCCGTGGGCGTGGGCGCTGTACGAAGTGCGCAACGTCAAGACCGCGCGGGAGTGCCACGCGCGAGGTGCACGCTTCATCGAGACGATGGCCGTGCGGGCCCTCCTCCGCGGCTACGAGGAGAGCCGGCGGCAGTGGTGAGCCCGTCGGCGTCGGGCCTCGTCCTGGCGCTGGACCAGGGCGGACACGGCAGCCGGGCCGTCCTGTTCGATCCGCAGGGCCGCGAGCTCGCCGAGGCCCTGGTCCCCGTCGCGACGATGCGCGAGGGCACGGACATCGTCGAGCAGGACCCGGCCGAACTCGTGCGGTCCCTGCGGGTCGCCGCGCAGGACGCCTGCGAATCCGACGCTGCGCGCTCGCGACCGATCGCCGTCGCCGGCCTCGCGACGCAGCGCTCGACCATCGTCTGCTGGGATCGTGCAACGGGCCGCGCCCTCACGAACGCGATCTCGTGGCAGGACCGCCGCAACGCGGCGTGGCTCGAGCAGTTGCGCCCCCACGCCGCGGAAGTGCGCGCGATGACGGGGCTCGTGCTCTCCCCCCACTACGGCGCGAGCAAGCTGCGCTGGTGCCTCGACCACGTGCCGGGGGTACAGCGGGCGGCGCGAACCGACGCCCTCGCTGCCGGACCGCTCTCGAGCTTCCTGCTGGCGCAGCTGCTGGACGAACGACCGCTGGTGGCCGATCCGGCCAATGCATCGCGCACACTGCTCTTCGATCCGGCCAGGCTGGACTGGTCGCCGCCCCTGCTCGACGCATTCGGCGTCGAGCGCAAGTGGCTGCCCCCGTGCGTGCCGACGCACCACGGCTTCGGACACCTCACCGTCGGGGACCGGCGCATCCCGCTCGCCGCCTGCACCGGTGACCAGTCCGCGGCGGCGTTCGCCTTCGGCCCGCCCACGGAGTCGATCGCGCTGGTCAACGTCGGCACCGGCGCCTTCGTGCAGCGTGCAACGAGCGCAGCCGTCCCGCTGCCCGACGGCTTGCTGCGCAGCGTGCTGCGCTCGAATCGCGACGGCGCCACTTACAGCCACGAGGGCACGGTCAACGGCGCCGGCAGCGCGATCGAATGGTTGCGCGACCGCGTGGGCCTCGACATCGAGCGTGCGCTGCAGTCGCTCGACATTCCGCCGGCGGCCGACCTGCCACTGTTCATGAACGGCGTCGGCGGCCTCGGCGCCCCGTTCTGGAGGTCGGATTTCCCGATCGAATTCGTGGGCGGCGGGGACGACCTGCAGCTGCTCGCTGCCGTGGTCGAGAGCATCGCGTTCCTGCTCGCGGTCAACCTCGAACTGATGCAGCGCGCCGCGCGACTCGAGCGCATTCGTGTGTCGGGCGGGCTCGCGCGCTCCGACTACCTGTGCCGCGCGCTGGCGGATTTGAGCAAGCTCGAGGTCGAGCGCTATGCGCTGCGCGAGGCGACCGCGCGGGGCGTCGCCTTTCTCGCCGCCGGCGAACCGACCGGCTGGCTCACGCTCCCGGTCGAGCGGCGCTTCACGCCGTCTGCCGCCGGCACGCTGGCCGCGCGCTACGCGCTCTGGCGTGCCGAGATGGCGCGCCGCGGCGCCGTCATCCCGTAGCGCTCATCAGCGTCGCGTACACCTCGCGCTCGATCCACGTGCTGCCGCGCCGTGCGTCGAAGTAGCCGCAGTGACCACCGAAGGTCGTGCGGGTCACGGTAAGCGGCGCGGGTTGCGCGATGCGCCCGAGATCCCCAGCGGGAATGATCGGGTCGTCGGCCGCGGAGATGATGCGCGTCGGATGGGCGATCGAGCAAAGCGCGTCACCCACCACGGCATAGCCTCGCAGGTACTCCTGCAGCGACGGGAACCCGCCGTACCTGCGGACGAGGTGGTCGGTCATGTCCGTGAGGTTGTCGAGCGCCTGCCACTCACCCACGTCGTAGAACTGCGGCCACGCCGCCTGCTTCTTCCTGAGCGACCGGTGCCACTTCCAGACGAAGTACTCCCGATACAGCGCCCAGCCGGTCTCGAGCCGCACGAGCGTGGCCTCCGGGTCGAGCACGGGGCAGACCGCGACGACGCGCTCGAGCTCGATGCCCGCGTCGCGCCCCCGGGCTGCGACGCGCAGGAAGAAGTTTCCGCCGAGCGAGAAGCCGGCGAGGTTGAGCCCGAGGCCCGGGTTCAGGTCCTGGATGCGCTTCACCGCACCGACGACTTCGGCGATGCGGCAGGAATGGAAGATCTCCGGATTGAGATGGTGGCTTTCGCCGTGGTCGCGCAGGTTGAGGCGAATGACGTCGAACCCGCGGTCGAGCAGGAATTGTCCGAGCGAGAGGATGTAGAGCGACTCCGCGCTGCCCTCCCAGCCGTGCAGCAGCACCGCGAGGCGCGAGGCCGGCCGACGGCCCAGCATCTCCTGCGACGCGTGATGCGCGAGCAGTCGCACCCCGTCGCCGCATTCGAGCAGCAGGGGCTGCGACGCACGGATGAGCGTGCGGCAGCGCCATTCCACGCCTGGGCGGCGGACCGGCAGGCTCGGGAAGATCGACTGCACGTGCGGGTTCGACAGCCACGCGGGAGGCCGGAACTCCTCGGCCATCACGAATTCGCCGGCGGGGCTCACGAGGGACGCGGCTCCCATGCCCGCCCGCTCGTGATCACGAGTCGCGTCGAATCCGGGAGCGACTCGATGAACCGCCAGCCGACGACCTGCGACGGCGTGCGGTATCCGCGGAGTCCGGACTGCTCGAGCAGCCGCCGCAGGACGCCCAGCGCGGCATGCACCGTCACGTCGTAGAGGTTGCCGACCCGGATGCGCGCGGTCCGTACCTCGCCGCTCGTCGCCTGCGCCTCGCCCCA
The DNA here is from genome assembly GCA_037439865.1 of Nevskiaceae bacterium. GTDB lineage: Bacteria > Pseudomonadota > Gammaproteobacteria > Steroidobacterales > Steroidobacteraceae > RPQJ01. The sequence continues at coordinate 2,040 of JBBIVG010000088.1, read as the reverse complement.
CACGAACGTCGCGGTGCGCTCGCGCGAGGCCTCGTCCGGACCGGGCGGGCGTCGCGCGACGACCGACTTGAGCACCGCCTGCACGACTCCCGAGCGAAGCAGCGGCAGGACGCGGTTCAGGCGCCGCAGGGCTGCGATCTGCTTCTCCGGCATCGGCACGAAGACCTCGATGTTGGGGACACCCGTGGTGTGATACGCGGTACTGACGTCGCCCCACGGAATCGTCGTCGCGCTCTTCGCGCCTTCGCCGAAGTCGATGTCGCGCACCCGGAACGCGTGCGCCACGGTGACGAGCTGCCCCGCGCTGCGGATGCGCCCGCCGCGACCGATGCCTTCGACCGTCGTGCGCGCGGTGCCGCGGCTCAAGCTGGAGCGGGAATCGAAACCGAGCGCGAGATAGGTCGCGTCCGGCAGCGCTTCCGCGAGCGCGGCGGCGACGCAGTCCGTCGGCACGACGTCGAACCCGACGCCGGGGCAGAGCACGACGCCGGCCCGCCGCGCCTCCTCGTCGAGCGAGCGTGCGGCCTCGAACACGTCGATCTCGCCGGTGATGTCGAGGTAGTGGACGCGGGCGTCGAGGCACGCGCGGATCATCGGCGGTGCCGTGACCGAGAACGGGCCGGCACAGTGCAGGACGGCGTCGATTCCGGAGAGCAGGTTGCGCAGCGCGGCCGGATCGTCGAGGCCGACGACACGCGCCTCGCAGCCGAGGTCCTGCGCGAGACAGCCGACGGCCGCTGCGTTGCGGCCGGCCAGGACCGGCACGCGGCCGGAGCGCACGGCTTCACGGGCAATCAGTTCGCCCGTGTACCCGTTTGCGCCGTAGACGAGGATCCGGGGCATCAATCCGCGGGCACGACCCGGAACTCGACGCGGTTGTTCTGGGCCGCGATCGTGTTCCATGCACCGGCCGTGCTCGTCTCGGCCTGCTCGGGATAGGCGACCGGATTGCGCCGACCCGCGCTCTGCGTCTCGACGACGATCGCGCCGCCGCTGCGCTGCCGCAGCGAGGCGACGAAGTTCGCGAAGTCCACGGACTGGCGCTGCGCCGGCGAGAGCGAATCGTCGAAGGGGTTGCCGACGATCTCGCACTTCTGGAACGGCAAGGCGGGATCGGCCACGGTGAAGCCCTCCGCCGGGTTTCCGGCGAGGCAGAAGTCGCCGACGTAGGACTCGAGCAGGATGCGACCGCGGAAATGCTTCGCTTCCAACGGCGCCGCGATCGACCGCAGCCGCTCGAGGCGGGAATTGGCGAACGGTGTCTCGCCATATGGCACGTATTCGACCGAGGCCGGGGCTGCGGGACCCGCGGGCGGCGCAGCCTTCGCCCCCGCCGCGGCAGGGGCCGGGGCCCCAGCGTTCGCCGCCGCGTCCGGGCTTGAAGTCGTCGGAGCAAGCGCCGGCGGCAGGTCGTACACCGGCGCTGGCGGCGGGGTCTCCGCGAGCTTCTGGACCGCCGCCTTCAGTCCAGCCAGCTCCCGGCCGACTTGCCGGTTCTCGTCGAGCGCCTTCCAGTACAGCGCCCCGAGGACGAGCGCGGGAGCGACGGCCACGAGCGCGGTCAGCGCCACCGGCCACAACGGCCGTGCCGGAGGCTCGATCGGCAGGGGCTCCGCGACCGGAGCCGCGGCCGTCCTGGGCGCACTCTCCTTCATCTCCGAGACCAGCCGGCGAGCGAACGCCTCGAACGTGGCGAGCAGGAAGCGGCGCTGCTCCGCGAGCTGGTCCTTCACGAGTTGCTGGACCGACTGGCGCAGGCTCGCATTGAGCTCGGAGATGGCGATGGGCGGGGCCGCCCAGGTCGCCTGGGCGGACTGCCCGGCAGGCGCTTCCGGTGCCATTGCGGACGCGGTGGGCGCTACCGGCGCCGCGGCCTCCGCGACGGCGGCCGCAAAGGCAGCGGCTGGCACCGCCTGCGCGGCATTCGCCGCCCGGTCGAACAGGGCCGACCGCTGCTGGCGGCGGTCCGGCAGCAGGTGGAGCTGGTACAGGACCCTCGAGACGTCGACGGGGCGGACGGTCTTGGGCAGTACCCCGATG
>JBBIVG010000087.1:0-11246 GCA_037439865.1 Nevskiaceae bacterium | reverse complement strand
CGATGTTGAGCAGGGGCTGCATGCGGGCCGCTAGAATAGCAGAGCATGTCCGTGTACATCGTCCTCGTCGACCTCTCGCACCCCGGCAACATCGGTTCCGCCGCCCGGGCCATGAAGACCATGGGGCTCGATCGGCTGCGGCTCGTCGCGCCCGAGCGGTTCCCGGCGACCGAGGCGACGGTCATGGCGGCCGGCGCCGACGACGTGCTGGAGCGGGCCCGCGTGTTTCCCGACGTCGGCAGCGCGGTCGCGGATTGCGGGTTCGTGGTGGGCACGACGTCGCGGTCGCGGCACCTGCCATGGCGCGTCGTCGAGCCGCGCGAGGCGGCGCACGAGATCGCGGTCGCGTCGGCCACGAGCGACGTGGCGATCCTGTTCGGGGCCGAGCGGACGGGGCTCACCAACGAGGACATCGAACGCTGCCAGCTGCTGCTCGGGATCCCCACCGGGCCGGCGTACGCCTCGCTCAACGTCGCCATGGCCGTGCAGATCGTCGCGTACGAAGTGCTGCTCGCATCGAGGGGCGAGGCCGCGGCGACGCCGGGAGGCGGCATTCCACTCGCGAGCGCGCTGGAGATGGAGAAGTTCTACGCGCACCTCGAGCAGGTGCTCGACGAGATCGACTTTCGCGACCGCACCGGCGAGGGCCACCTGATGGCGCGGATCCGGCGCCTGTTCAATCGCACGGTCCTCGACCAGAACGAGGTCAACATCCTGCGCGGCATCCTGACCTCGGTGCAGGGCAAGCGCCGTCGTGCGGGCGAGCCGCACGTGCCCCGCCCGGACGAGTCGCCGTGAGCGCCGTCGTCTATCTCGACAACGCCGCGACCACGCCGGTGGATCCGCGTGTCGTCGAGGCGATGCTCGAGTGCCTGGGGCTGGATGGCGACTTCGCGAATCCCTCGGCGACCGGCCACGAGCCGGGGCGTCGCGCGCGTGCCCGGGTCGAGCGGGCGCGGGAGGAAGTGGCGGGCCTCGTGGGCGCCGCGCCCGAGCAGATCGTCTGGACCTCGGGTGCCACCGAAGCCGACAACCTCGCGCTGTTCGGGGCTGCTCGTTTCCACCGCTCGCGCGGCCGCCACATCGTCACGTCGAAGACCGAGCACCCGGCGGTGCTCGACGCCTGTCGCCAGCTCGAGCGCGAAGGGTTCGAAGTGACCTACCTCAAGCCTGCGGCCGACGGCATCGTGGCTCCGGAGCAGGTCGCCGCGGCGTTGCGTCCCGATACGATCCTCGTCTCGCTCATGCACGTGAACAACGAGATCGGCGTGGTGCAGGACGTGGCCGCCGTCGGCCGGGCCTGCAGGCAGCGGGGCGTGCTGCTCCACGTGGACGCGGCGCAGGGCGCGGGCAAGCTGCCGATCGACGTCGAGCACGACTGCATCGACCTGCTGTCGCTTACGGCGCACAAGGTCCACGGACCGAAGGGTGTCGGCGCCTTGTGCGTGCGGCGCGAGCCGCGTCTCGGCCTCGTGCCGCTGCTGTACGGTGGAGGGCAGGAGCGCGGCCTGCGCTCGGGTACGTTGCCGACGCACCAGGTCGTCGGCATGGGGCGGGCCTACGCGATCGCCGCCGCCGAAATGCAGACGGACGCCGAACGGATTGGCGGATTGCGGGAGCGACTGTGGCGGACGCTCGCAGCGGTGCCCGGTGTCGAGTTGAATGGTCACCCGACGCGACGTGTGCCCGGGATACTCAGCGTCACCGTGGGCGGCGTCGAAGGGGAGAGCCTCCTGTTCTCGCTGGCGGATCTCGCCGTGGCCTCGGGCTCGGCGTGTGCGACGACGAGCGCCGAGCCGTCGTACGTGCTCCGGGCGCTCGGCCGCAGCGACCGGCTCGCGCAGAGCACGCTGCGGTTGAGCCTCGGGCGTTTCACGACCCTGGCGGAGGTGGACTACGCGGCCCGCCGCATCGGCGAAGAGATCGAGCGCCTGCGCGCAATCGCCCCCGAGGGGATAGGCGCGTGGCGGCGGTGAGCGATGACCCGCGCTACGGCGCCGAGGTCCGCCGGCGGGCGCGCGAGGCGCCCGGCGCCGGCGAACTGCCCGCGGGACCCGACGTTGTGACCGGCCGCGCCGGCAATGCGGAGCAGGGCGCGCTCGTCAACCTCCAGTTCCGGATCGCCGACGGCGAGGTCGTCGAGGGCCGGTTCCGTGCCTTCGGTTGTCCGCATTTCATCGCCGCCGCGTCCTGGCTGACGGACCGGTTCCGGGGCTCGGGCCGCCCCGATCTCGAGGCCTGGGACTGGCGGGAGGCCGCGGACTCGCTCGGGGTCCCGCCGGCCAAATTCGGGCGTCTCCTCACGTTGCAGGATGCCGTCCGGGATGCCGCCCGGAACTGGCCCGGCGCAGCCGGGTCTACGGTGTAGAATCCCGCGACCTCCAGACAGGAACGGAGACGATGTCGGTTTCACTGACTCCCACTGCTGCCGAACGCGTGCGTGTGTTCCTCTCCAACCGGGGCCGAGGCATCGGCCTGCGGCTCGGCGTCAAGAAGACGGGCTGCTCGGGGTTCGCCTACGTCGTGAACTACGCCGACGAGGTCGGCGCAGGTGACGTGGTGTTCGAGGGCCAGGGGGTCAAGGTGATCGTCGACGCGGAGAGCCTCCGCTACGTGGACGGTACCGAGATCGATTTCGTGCGCGAGGGACTGAACGAGGCGTTCAAGTTCCGCAATCCAAACGTCCGCGGCGAGTGCGGCTGCGGCGAGAGCTTCAACGTCTAACTGCCTGCCACGGCTGAATTTTCTTGGCTCGCGGACGCCCCGCGGGTATACTTCAAGGTTAAATTTTCGAGGATGGCTCCGCCTGGGACCCGCGCTCGCGCGGGTCTCGAATTTTGGGGCCCCGAATCACCACCGCAGGGGCATCGCCCCCGACCGAGAGGAATCGCATGGCCGTCGAACGCACGTTGTCCATCGTCAAGCCCGATGGAGTCCGCAAGAACATCATCGGCAAGGTCTTCAGCCGCTTCGAGTCGGCGGGGCTCCGCGTCGTCGCCGCGCGCATGATGCGCCTGTCGCAGGCGGACGCCGAGGGCTTCTACGCGGTGCACCGCGAGCGCCCGTTCTTCAAGGACCTCGTGGCCTACATGACGTCGGGCCCGGTGGTCGTGCAGGTGCTCGAGGGCGAGAACGCCGTCGCGAGGAACCGCGAGATCATGGGCGCGACCGACCCTAAGAAGGCCGCCCCGGGCACGATCCGCGCCGACCTCGCCGAGAGCATCGAGCAGAACGTGGTGCACGGCTCGGACAGCCTCGAGAATGCCGCCCGCGAGATCGCCTACTTCTTCGCGGAGACGGAGCTCTGCCCGCGTTGACGCGCGGGAACGCCGCGCGCCGCCGCTGCCCAGCACGAACATGAGCGAGGTCGCCACCCCGAAGACGAACCTGCTCGGCCTGACGCGGGCCGGGATGGAGGAGTTCGTCCTCGGGATGGGCGAGAAGCCGTTCCGCGCGCGACAGCTCATGAAGTGGATCTTCCGGCGGGCGGAAGGCGACTTCGAGGCGATGACCGACCTCGGCAAGGATTTCCGGCGGCGGCTGTCCGGGATCGCGGAGATCCGCGCCCCGGAGGTCATCACCTCGCAGGTGTCCGCCGACGGCACGCGCAAGTGGCTGCTCCGCTTCGAGAGCGGCCAGGCCATCGAGATGGTGTTCATCCCGGAGCCGGGACGCGGGACGCTCTGCATCTCGAGCCAGGTCGGCTGCACCATGGACTGCGGCTTCTGCTCCACCGGCGCCCAGGGCTTCAACCGCAACCTGGCCACGGCCGAGATCGTCGGGCAGGTCTGGCTCGCGAACCGCGAGCTCGGCTACTCGCCCGACGGCGATCGCGTGATCACCAACGTCGTGTTCATGGGCATGGGCGAGCCGCTCATGAACTACCGCAACGTCGTGCCTGCGGCCGAGATCATGATGGACGACCTCGGGCTCGACCTGTCCCGCCGTCGCGTGACGATCAGCACGTCCGGGCTCGTGCCGCAGATGATCCGCATCGCCGACGAGACGAACGTCGCGCTGGCCGTGTCGCTGCACGCGCCGAACGACGAGCTGCGCAGCGAGCTCATGCCGATCAACCGCCGGCACCCCATCGCGAGCCTGCTCGAGGCGTGCTGGCACTACGTCGAGAAGCAGAACGCGCGCGGCATCACCTTCGAGTACGTGATGCTCGATGGCGTCAACGACCGTCCGGAGCATGCGCGCCAGCTGGCGGGCCTGCTGCGCGGCCACCCCGCGAAGGTCAACCTGATTCCCTTCAACCCGTTCCCCGGCACGCGCTTCCGCCGCTCGAGCGAGGAAGCCATCGAGCGGTTCCGCGACCTGCTGATCAAGGGCGGCGTGATCGCCACGATTCGCCGGACCCGCGGCGACGACATCGACGCCGCGTGCGGCCAGCTGGTGGGACGGGTCAACGACCGCACCACGGTGCGGTTGCGCGAGCGCAATCTCATCCCGGCCTCGGTGACCCAACCATGAAGCGCCCAGTGCTCGCCGCGTCCCTGCTGCTCGTCACCGTCGGCACCGCATCGTTCGCGTCGGAACCCGCCCTGACCGCCAAGCAGCGCGAGGATGCGGCCCAGGCGAATACGCAGCTGGCGCTCGCCTACATGCGCGAAGGCGACCTCGCCACGGCGCGCGACAAGCTCGAGAAGGCGCTCGACCAGAATCCGAACACCCCGACGACGCAGATGGCGGCGGGGTTCCTGTACGACCGCCTCGGCGAGGACCGCAAGGCGGATGCTGCGTACGAGCGCGCGCTGAAGCTGAGCAAGAACGATCCCAACGTGATGAACAACTACGCCGCGTTCCTGTGTCGCAAGGGCGACAAGAAGAAGGGCGAGGCGTACTTCGTCTAGGCCGCGACGAACCCGCTCTATCGAACGCCGGCCATCGCCTACGCGAACGCCGGGCGCTGCGCGCGCGCCGACCAGCGCCCGAAGGACGCCGAGACGTACTTCCGCAAGGCGCTGACCTACGAGCAGGACCAGGTCGACGCGCTCTACGAGATGGCCGACCTCCAGCACGAGCTCGGCAACGACCTGCAGGCGCGTGCGTTCTACGAGCGCTACGCCTCCATTGCGCCGGCGTCAGCAGCGTCGCTCTGGCTCGCGTACCGCATCGAGAGCGGGCTCGGCGACCGCGAGCAGGCGAAGAAGGCGGCCGACCGCATCAGGAAGGACTTCGCGATGTCGCCCGAGATGAACCTGCTGCTGGAAGCGGAGCGGGCGAAGAAGTGACGCGATCGGAAGCAGAAGTCGCGGAGCTGCCGACCGAACCGGGCGCGCGTCTCCGGCGGCAGCGCGAGCTGGCTGGCCTGGGCGAGCAGCAGGTCGCCGAGCAGCTCAACCTCGACGCGGGCGTCGTCATGGCGCTCGAGCGCGACGACTATGCCGCGCTCGGGGCGCCGGTGTTCGTGCGTGGGCACCTCAAGCGTTACGCCGCGCTGCTCGCGCTGTCGGAGGACGAGGTCGTCGGTGCCTACGAGCGCTCGCGCGCCCAGCTCGCGCAGCCGACGCTCATCCCGAAGGCGCGCGAGGAGATGCAGCCCGTGCGAGGCCGGCCGAAATGGCCCTGGCTCGTCGGCGGAGTGGTGGCATTCCTGCTCGCCGCGGGCATCGCCGCCTACGTGGGCGAGCACGGTCTAAGGCTTCCGGCCCGCAGCGGGGCCGGAACGGCCGATGTGTCGACGGCGTCCGACGCGGCTGCTGCGCCGTCCGCGGGCGGGTCCTCGGCAATGCCGGCACCGGATACTGCCGCGCGACAGTCTTCGCCCGCGGCGACGACGCCCGGCGTCGATCCAGCGGCGGCTCCGCGGCCCCCGGCCGGCCAGGTCGCGCTGCAACTCGCGTTCGCCGCAGATTCCTGGGTCGAGGTGTACGACGGTGCAGGCAAGGCCGTGCTGTACGACCTCGGCAAGGCGGGCACCGAGCGATCGGTCATCGGGGCCGCGCCGTTGAGCATGACCGTCGGCAATGCGCCGGCCGTCTCCCTGCGCGTGAACGGGCAGCCACTGGCGCTGCCGCCGCCGCCGGCGGGCCAGACGGTCGCGCGATTCAGCATCGGCCCCGACGGGTCGCTGCGCTGAGCGGCCGGACTCAAACCCATGACTGAAGCCATTTCACCCATCCGCGGCATGAACGACGTGCTGCCCGGCGAATCCGGGGCCTGGCAGCGGCTCGAATCCGTCGCGCGCGAGACCTTCGCGGAGTACGGCTATCGCGAGATCCGGCTGCCGGTCCTCGAACGCACCGAGCTCTTCAAGCGCTCGATCGGCGAGATGACGGACATCGTCGAGAAGGAGATGTACACCTTCGAGGATCGCGGCGGAGATTCCGTCACCCTGCGCCCGGAGGCGACCGCCGGCATCGTGCGGGCCTGCATCTCGAACGGCCTGCTGCACAACCAGCGCCAGAAGGTCTGGTGCGCGGGGCCGATGTTCCGCTACGAGCGGCCGCAGAAGGGCCGCTACCGCCAGTTCCACCAGATCGACGTCGAGGCCTTCGGGTTCCCGGGGCCGGACGTGGACGCGGAACTCATCCTGATGTCGGCGCGCATCTGGCGGAAGCTCGGCCTCGAGGGCCTGAAGCTCAACCTGAATTCGCTCGGCACCCCGCAGTCGCGGCGCGCCTACCGGGAACTGCTCGTCGAGTACTTCCGCGCGCGCCTCGACGCGCTGGACGAGGACAGCCGCCGGCGGCTCGATGGCAATCCGCTCCGCATCCTCGACAGCAAGAACCCGGCCATGCGCGAGGTCATCGCAGGCGCGCCGCTGCTCACCGACCACCTCGACCCGGAGTCGGCGGAGCACTTTGCCCGGCTGCGCGGCGAACTCGACGCGGCCGGCGTCGCCTACGTGGTCAATCCACGCCTCGTGCGCGGTCTCGATTACTATTCGCGCACCGTGTTCGAGTGGGTGACCTCCGACCTCGGGTCGCAGGATGCGGTCTGCTCGGGCGGGCGCTACGACGGTCTGGTCGCCCAGCTCGGCGGAGACGCGGTGCCGGGGATCGGCTGGGCGCTCGGCGAAGAGCGCATCGTCGAGCTCCTGCGACTGAAGCAGCTCGCCGGCGAGGAGCTGGCCGCCGACGTGTTCATCGTCCTCGGCGGGGCCTCGGCCGAGGCCGCTGGGCTCGGGATCGCCGAGGGCCTGCGCGACGCATTGCCGGGCGTGCGGGTCGAGATGAATTGTGGCGGTGGGAGCTTCAAGTCGCAGCTGAAGCGCGCCGACCGGAGCGGCGCCCGTTACGCGGTGATCCTCGGCGACGAGGAGATCGCGGAAGGGGTCGCCGCATTGAAGCCGCTGCGTGAAGACGCCGCCCAGGGCGTCGTACCGCTCGCGGGCCTCGCGACCGAATTGGCGCGCCTCGTCCCCGGACGCGGGCGCGATTGACAGTAACCGCACGGGGCGGCCGATCGCCGCACCGGCATGACGGAGTCCTCGAAGTGGAAGACCTGACCGACAACGAACGCGAAGAACAACTGCGACGCTGGTGGAGCGAGAACTGGCTTTGGATCCTCGGCGGCATCGCGGTCGGCCTCGCGCTGCTGTGGGGGTGGCAGTACTGGCAGAAGAGCCGGCTCGCTGCCGCCCAGCAGCAGCAGGCCGCCTACGAGGGCGAACTCCAGTCGCTGGGTCGCCGCCAGTTCGACCAGGCGGCGGCGCAGGCCAAGGCGCTGCGCGACCAGAACCCGTCGTCGCCATACGCGGACCAGGCGGATCTCGCGCTCGCTCGCGGCGCGATCGAGGATCGCAAGCTCGACATCGCTGCGACGCACCTCAAGGCGGTGGTAGACGGGTCGAAGGACACCGAATTGCGCTCCATCGCCCGCACGCGGCTGGCGCGCGTGCTGATCGAGCAGGGCAAGTACGACGAGAGCCTGGCGCTGCTCGACACCGCCAGCGCGGGCTCGTACCTCGCGCTGTACCACGACATCCGTGGCGACGCGTTCGCGGCCAAGGGCGACTCCGCCGCGGCGCGCCGCGAATACGACTCTGCGCTGTCAGCGGCCAAGGACGACGTGCAGGTGGATCGCGCGTGGATCGAGCTCAAGCGCGATGCGCTGCCGGCCGCGCCGGCGGCCGCGGTTGCCGCCAAATGAGCTGGCGCCGCGCACTGGCCGCCGTCGCCGTGCTCGCGGCGCTCGCCGGCTGCAACAAGGACAAGGACGTCGCGCCACCCGCGGAACTGGTGGAGATCAAGCCCACGCTGGCGGTCCAGAAGCTCTGGTCCGAGGGCGTGGGTGGCGGCAGCGAGAAACTGCTGCTGACGCTCGGTGTCGCGGGTGACGGCAGCACCGTGTACGCCGCGGCGCAGGGTGGCGACGTCGTGGCGCTCGACGCAGCGACCGGGCGCGAGCGCTGGAAGTCCGACACGAAGCTCGACCTGTCCGCCGGGCCCGGAATCGGCGAGGGGCTCGTGGTCGTGGGTACGAGCGACGGCGATGTGGTCGCCCTCGACGAGGCCACGGGCAAGCAGCGGTGGAAGACCAGCATCCCGGGCGAGCTGCTGTCGCCGCCGCTCGTCTATCGCGACAAGGTGGTCTTGCGCTCGGTCGAGGGGCGCCTGCGCGCGCTGTCGACAGCCGACGGCAAGGAGCAGTGGCTGGTCGAGGACCTCGTGCCGCGGCTCTCGCTGCGCGGCACGGCGACTCCGGTCGCGGCCGGCGACGTGGTGGTCAGCGGCTTCGACTCGGGCAAGGTGATGTCGGTGACGCTCTCGGGCGGCGAGATCCTCTGGCAGACGCAGGTCGCCACCCCGCACGGCCGCAGCGAACTCGAGCGGCTTTCCGACGTCGACTCGGCCGTGAAGGTTTCGGGCAACGACGTGTACGCCGTGGGTTACCAGGGTCGCGTCGCGATGATCGCGCTCGACACCGGCCAGATCTGGTGGGCGCGCGACGTTTCGAGCTACCGGGGACTCGCGATCGACGACGACCAGCTGTACGTCGCCTCTTCCGACGGCGACGTGGTGGCGCTGCGCCGGCGTGACGGCACCGTCCTGTGGACCCAGGCGGGACTCAAGCATCGCGGCCTGAGCCCGCCGGCGGTCGTCGGCAATGCCGTGGTCGTCGGCGACTTCGAGGGCTACCTGCACTTCCTCGATCGCTCGACCGGCAAGTTCGTCGCCCGCGAGAAAGCCGGCAGCAATCGCATCGCCGCGCCGCCGCTGGTCATGGGTGACCGCGTCTACGTCATCGACGAGGGCGGCCACCTGGCCGCCTACCGGGTCGGGGGCGCGGCGGGGGCCTGATCGTGCTACCCGTCGTTGCCCTCGTCGGGCGTCCCAACGTCGGCAAGTCCACGCTCTTCAACGCGCTCACCCGGACGCGCGACGCGCTGGTCGCCGATGTCCCGGGCCTGACGCGCGACCGCAAGTACGGCTACACGCGCGTCGGTCCCCGCAGCTGCGTCGTCGTCGACACCGGCGGACTGGTCGAGGCGATGCAGGGCGTCGAGCGCCTGATGGCCGAGCAGACGCTCAAGGCCGTCGAGGAGGCCGACCGCGTGCTCCTCGTCGTGGACGCCCGCCAGGGCTGCGTTCCGGCCGATGAGCACGTGGCCGCGGTCCTGCGCCGCAGCGGCAAGACGGTCGTCGTCGTCGCGAACAAGGCCGAGTCGCTCGACCCCGAGCTCGCGGCGGCGGACTTTCACCAGCTCGGTTTCGGCGCCCCGGTGGCGGTATCGGCTGCGCATGCCTCGGGCATCGAGGCACTGATGACGCGCGCCGTCGAGGGGCTGCCGGCACCCGAGGCGGCCGTGGACGAGGGCACAGCCGCAGCGGGCGAGATCCGGGTCGCCGTGGTCGGGCGGCCCAACGTCGGCAAGTCCACGCTCATCAACCGGCTGCTCGGCGAGGAGCGCCTCGTCGCCTTCGACCAGCCCGGTACGACGCGCGACACGGTGCTGGTGCCGTTCGAGCGCGACGGCCAGAAGTACACGCTCATCGACACCGCGGGCGTGCGCCGCCGCGCGCGGGTGAGCGACGCGGTCGAGAAGTTCAGCATCGTCAAGACGCTGCAGGCGATCGAGGAAGCGAACGTCGTGATCGGCGTGCTCGACGCGCACGACACGATTGCCGAGCAGGACGCGAGCCTGCTCGGCCTCATCGCGGAGCAGGGGCGCGCGCTCGTGATCGCGGTCAACAAGTGGGACGGCATCCCCCCGGACCAGCGCGTCGCGATCCGCGACGGCCTCGACCTGCGGCTCGACTTCCTCGGGTTCGCGCTCGTGCACTTCATTTCTGCGCGCCATGGCACGGGAGTGGGCGAACTCATGGGTTCCGTTCAGTCGGCGTACCGCGCGGCCATGCGCGAGCTGCCGACGAAGGAACTGACGGCGGCCCTCGAGCAGGCGGTGGCGATGCACCAGCCGCCGCTGGTGCGCGGCCGTCGCATCAAGCTGCGCTACGCCCACCAGGGCGGTCGCAACCCGCCCGTGGTCGTGATCCACGGCAACCAGACGCAGCACGTGCCCGACGCCTACCGCCGGTACCTCGAGAACCACTTCCGGCAGGTGTTCCGGCTCAAGGGCACGCCGATGCGGATCGAGTTCCGCACGGACGAGAACCCGTACGCCGGGCGTCGCAACGTGCTGACGCCACGACAGCAGCGCAAGCGCCAGCGCCTGGTCCGCAACCGGCGGGCCGGCAAGGGCAAGCGCTGACCCTTGCGCACCGGACTCATAACTGGCGCTTCTGACGCGCTATCCTCTGGGTCGTGTCGTCGGATCGGGAGGCGGGCATAGACTCCCCGCATGGCCATGGCACTCGTGCGAACGCCCCCATCTGCCACCCACGAGCAGCCCGCGCGACGCCTCGCGCGGCTCGAGCAACCGCTCGTGCTCTACCGCGGTGGCGTCATCGAGCAGCCCGTGGTCGCCTACGAGTGCTGGGGCCAGCTCAATGCGGCGCGTGACAACGCGGTCGTGATATTCACCGGCCTGTCCCCCTCGGCGCACGCGGCGTCCTCCGCCGAGGATCCGCGCCCGGGCTGGTGGGAGACGATGATCGGTGCGGGCCGCCCGATCGACACCAGCCGGTTCTTCGTCGCCTGCGTGAATTCGCTCGGCAGCCCCTACGGCTCGTCGAGCCCGGCCTCCGTGGACCCGCGCACGGCCCGCCGTTACGGGATCCACTTCCCGGAGATCGCTGTGGAGGACATCGCGCGCGCCGGCCGCGAGGCGTTGCGCACGCTCGGCATCAAGCGGGTCGCGGCGGTGGTCTGGCCGTCGCTCGGCGGCATGGTCG
>JBBIVG010000086.1:2462-11338 GCA_037439865.1 Nevskiaceae bacterium | reverse complement strand
GATCCGCATCAACGAGGTCTGCGAGGATTACATCCGCCGCCGCGCGGTGCGCCACCTCGAGAAGGCGCGCGTGTGCATCTTCGCCGCCGGTACCGGCAACCCGTTCTTCACGACCGACACGGCCGCGAGCCTGCGGGCGATCGAGATCGAGGCCGACCTGCTGCTCAAGGCCACCAAGGTGGACGGGATCTACGATTCCGACCCTGTGACGAACCCCGCCGCCCGGCGGTTCGACCGACTCACCTACGACCAGGTGCTCGACGGGCGCCTGAACGTCATGGACGCGACGGCGATCGTGCTGTGTCGCGACCACCAGTTGCCGCTGCGCGTGTTCAACCTCAACGAAGCGGGCGCGCTCGTGCGCGTGGCGCGCGGCGAGGACGTCGGCACGCTCGTCACGAACTGAGGCGGCCGGGGGCCGCTGGAGACTGCACATGCTCGAGGACATCAAGAAGGACGCGGCCGAACGCATGACGAAGTGCGTCGCCGCACTGAAGAACGAACTGAAGAAGCTGCGCACCGGGCGCGCCAACACGAGCCTGCTCGAGCACGTGCGCGTCGATTACTACGGCAGCGAAGTGCCGCTGCAGCAGGTCGCGAACGTCGCGGTCGAGGACTCGCGCACGCTCACGGTGGTGCCGTGGGAGAAGCAGCTGGTGCCGGTGATCGAGAAGGCGATCATGAAGTCCGACCTGGGGTTGAATCCCGCCACGGCCGGCAGCGTGATCCGCGTGCCGCTGCCCGCGCTCACCGAGGAGCGCCGCCGCGACCTGACCAAGGTCGTGCGCCACGAGGGCGAGAACGCCAAGGTCGCCATCCGCAACGTGCGCCGCGACGTCATGCAGGAGCTGAAGGAGATGCTGAAGGAGAAGCTCATCTCCGAGGACGTGGAGCGCAAGGCCCACGAAGAGGTGCAGAAGCTCACCGACAAGTACGTGGCGGAAGTGGACCACGTGCTCGCCGAGAAGGAAAAGGAACTGATGCAGGTCTGACGCCCGTGGCGCAACCGCACACCCGCGAGCCGGGCACGCCGCGCCACGTCGCCGTCATCATGGATGGCAACGGCCGTTGGGCGAAGCGGCGCGCGCTGCCGCGCCACCTCGGCCATCGCGCGGGCGTCAAGGCGGTTCGCGCGGCCGTCGAGGGCTGTGCGCGGCGCGGGGTGGAGGCGCTCACGCTGTTCGCGTTCTCGAGCGAAAACTGGCGCCGGCCCGCCGAGGAAGTCGCGCGCCTGATGGAACTCTTCGTCGAATCCATGGAAAAGGAAGTCGAGGAGCTGCACGGCAACGGCATCCGGCTCCGCTTCATCGGCGACCTCGCGACGCTGAAGCCGCACCTGCGCGAGAGCATCGCCGCCGCGGAGGCGCGCACCTCGGCCAACGAGCGCATGACGCTGTACGTCGCGCTCTCGTACGGCGGCCGCTGGGACATCGTCCAGGCGGCGCGCAAGCTCGCGGGGCGCGTCGCGACCGGCGACATGGCCCCGGACGCGATCACCGAGGAGGCGCTCGCCGCGCAGCTCGTGCTCGCCGACGCGCCCGATCCGGATCTCTTCATCCGCACGGGCGGCGAGCATCGCATCAGCAATTTCCTGCTCTGGAACCTCGCGTACACGGAGCTCTACTTCTGCGACTGCCTCTGGCCGGACTTCGACGACGCTGAGATCGAGCGCGCGTTCCGCCATTTCGCGGGGCGGCAGCGGCGGTTCGGCCTGACGGGCGACCAGGTGGCCGGTGGCTAGCGGCCTGCGCCAGCGCATCGTGACCGCGCTCGCGATCGCCGCGGTGGTCCTCGGCATCCTGCTGCTGATGCCGCCGGCCGCGGCCGTCGTCACCGTGCTGGTGGTCGTGCTGGCGGGCGCCTGGGAGTGGGCCGGGTTCGTCGGCTTCACCGGCGCAATGCAGCGGGTCGTCTACGCGACGGCCATCGGCCTCGCGATCCTCGCCGCCTGGCACTTCACCTCGGAGCCGGCGACCCTGGTCGCCTTCCTGCGTGCCGCGGCCCTGTGGTGGCTGCTCGGTTCGGTCTGGGTCGTGCTTGCGTCCCAGCGTGGCGGCCGCGCGGCCGCGGCCTGCGTGGGTTTCGCAGTGCTCGTGCCCGCGGCAATCGGGCTCGGTCGCCTCGCGCTCGTCGCACCGGAGGGGCAGGTGCTGCTGCTGTTCCTCATCGTGCTGATCGCCGCGACGGACGTGGGCGCGTACTTCGGCGGCCGCACGCTCGGCAGGCACAAGCTCGCCCCGCGCGTGAGCCCGAACAAGACCTGGGAAGGATTCGTCGCGGGCATCCTGGTGGCCGCGGCCGCCGCGGTGGCGGGTGCCTCGCACTTCGGCCAGCCCGTGCTGCCGTGGGTCGGGTTGTGCGTGCTGGTCGCGCTCGCATCGGTCATCGGTGACCTCGTCGAGAGCATGTTCAAGCGGCGCGCGGGCCTCAAGGACAGCGGCGGCCTGCTGCCGGGACACGGTGGGGTGCTCGATCGAATCGACAGCCACGCGGCCGCCGCGCCGATCTTCCTGCTCGGCCTCTACCTGCTCGGGGTGGCGCCGTGATGCGAGTCGCGGTGTTCGGCAGCACCGGAAGCATCGGCGGCAGCACGCTCGACGTGCTCGCGGCGCACCCTGACCGCTTCGAAGTGGCGGTGCTCGCCGCGGCGTCTAGCCACGAGCGGTTGCTCGACCAGTGCCGCGTGCACCGGCCGCGCCTCGCGGTGCTGCAGGAACCGGGTCCCGCGCGGGAACTCGAGACGGCGCTGCGCGCGGCGGGCCTGCCGACGGAAGTTGCCTGCGGCTCGGACGCACTGGTGGACGTGGCTCGCGACAGCGGCATCGACGCGGTCATGGCGGCGATCGTCGGCGCCGCGGGACTGCCCTCGACGCTGGCGGCGGCGCGGGCGGGGAAACGGGTGCTGCTCGCGAACAAGGAATCGCTGGTCGTCGGCGGCGCGCTGCTGATCGACGCCGCGCGGGAGGGCGGGGCGACGCTCATCCCGATCGACAGCGAGCACAATGCGATCTTCCAGTGCATGCCGCCCGGCCTCGAGACGGGGCGTCCCGGTCGCGGCGTGCATCGCGTGCTGCTCACCGCGTCCGGCGGGCCTTTCCTCAGGACGCCCCGGGGCGAGCTCGCACGCGTCACGCCGGAGCAGGCCTGCGCCCATCCACGCTGGAACATGGGCCGGAAGATCTCCGTCGATTCCGCGACGCTGATGAACAAGGGCCTCGAACTCATCGAGGCGTGCCTGCTGTTCGGGATGGAACCCCGGCGGGTCGAGGTGGTCGTACACCCGCAAAGCATCGTGCACTCGATGGTGGAGTACGTGGACGGTTCGATCCTCGCCCAGCTCGGCAATCCCGACATGCGCACCCCCATCGCCCACGCGCTGGGGTGGCCTGAGCGCATCCGGTCCGGTGTAGAATCCCTCGACCTCGTGGCCGCCGCGCGGCTCGATTTCGAGGCCCCGGACGTCGAACGCTTCCCGGCCCTGCACCTGTCGCGCGAGGCGGCCGATGCGGGCGGCACGGCCCCGGCGGTGCTCAACGCGGCGAACGAGGTCGCGGTGGCGGCGTTCCTCGCCGGGCGGCTCGGGTTCACGGGCATCCCGGCCCTGATCGAGACGGTGCTGGGTCGGCACCAGCGCCAGCCGGCTGGCTCGCTCGAGGCGGTCCTCGCGGCGGACCGGTGGGCGCGGGATTTGGCGACATCGTTGCTGGTCCGGACGGCCAGGGCGGGGGCATGACAGTATTGAGCTACGTTCTGGCGTTCCTCGTGGCGATCGGCCTCCTGGTGGCCATCCACGAGTACGGCCATTTCTGGATGGCGCGTCGCGTCGGCGTGCGCGTGCTGCGCTTTTCCATCGGCTTCGGCAAGCGCCTCTGGACCCGCACCGACCGGCGCGGCACCGAGTACGCTATTTCTGCAATCCCATTAGGGGGTTACGTCAAACTCCTCGACGAGCGCGAAGGTCCCGTCGCGACGGCGGACCTGCCCGAGGCCTACAACCGAAAGCCGATCTGGCAGCGGATCCTCGTGCTGGCGGCGGGCCCCCTGGCCAACTTCCTGTTCGCGCTCATCGCTTACTGGATCCTGTTCGTCGCGGGAATCCCGGCCCTGAAGCCGGTGCTCGGCGAGATTGCACCGGGGTCCATCGCGGCCCGCGCCGGGCTCGCTTCGGGCGACGAGATCGTCGCCGTCGGCAAGCGCGAGACGCCCACCCGCGAGTCCGTGATCCTCTCCGTCCTCGACCAGTTGATGAGCGGCGGCACGATCGACCTGCACGTCCGGGCCCCGGATGGTTCGACGCACGTCGCGCCGCTCAGGATCGAGGGCAGCCCACGGCCGCTCACGGAGCCGGGCGCATTGCTGCCGGGCCTCGGATTCGAGTTCTGGTATCCGCCGGTGCCGGCCGTGGTCGGCAAGCTCATCCCGGGCGGCGCCGCGGACCGGGCGGGATTCCGGTCGGGCGACCGGATCCTCGAGGTCGACGGACAGCCGGTTAAGGACTTCCCGGCGCTCGTGCAGGTCGTCCAGCCGTCCCCGGGCAAGACGCTGCGGTTCACGCTCGAGCGCGGCGGCCAGCGGCTCGTCGTGCCCGTGGAAGTGGAGGCTCAGCGCGAAGGCGGCAAGCTCATCGGGCGCATCGGCGTGCAGCCTGCGGCGACCAGCGGGATTCCGCCCGAGATGCGCACTCGCGAGCATTACGGACCGGTCGCCGCGTTCGTCCGTGCCGCGGACAAGACTTGGGACATGTCGGCCCTGACCGTGCGCCTGCTCTGGAACGTCGGCACCGGCGACGTCTCGGTCAAGAACCTGAGCGGCCCGATCAACATCGCGGAATACGCCGGGTTTTCCGCGCGACAGGGCATACTTGCGTTCCTTTCGTTCCTGGCGGTCGTGAGCGTGAGCCTCTTCGTGCTGAACCTGTTGCCGATTCCGATCCTCGACGGCGGCCAGATCGTCTACCAGCTCGCCGAGCTCGCGAAGGGCAGTCCGCTGTCGGAGCGGGCCCAGGCGGTCGGCCAGAGGATCGGCATCTTCCTGCTGCTCGTCCTCATGAGTTTCGCCTTCTACAACGACCTCTCGCGCTTGTTCAGCTGAGCCGCCCGCCATGCGTTTCAAGTACATGGCCGCGCTGCCGGCCCTCCTCGCCGTACCCGCCGTCATCGCGCAGAGCATCGGCGGCGACTGGACCGTCGGCGACATCAAGGTCGAAGGCCTGCAGCGCATCAGCGAAGGCACGGTCTTCAATTACCTGCCGGTCAACATCGGCGACCGCATGGACCAGCGCCGCGTCGAGGAGTCGCTGCGGTCGCTCTACTCGACGGGTTTCTTCAAGGACGTCGAGCTCAGGCGCGACGGCGGCACGCTGCTCGTGGTGGTGAAGGAACGCCCCTCGATCGAGAGCTTCACGATCACCGGCAACAAGGACATCAAGACCGAGGACCTCGAGAAGTCGCTGCGCAACGTCGGTCTCGCCAAGGGCAAGATCTTCAACGTCTCCACGCTCGACGAGGTGACGCGCTTCCTGACCGACCAGTACTACTCGCGCGGCAAGTACGGCGTGCGCGTCGACACCAAGGTCACCGACCTGCCGAACAACCGCGTCAGCATCGCGGTCGACATCAAGGAAGGCAAGCGCTCGCAGATCGAGCAGATCAACATCGTGGGCAACAAGTCCTTCCCCGAGGACGAGCTGCGCGACCAGCTGAAGCTCAAGACACCCAACTGGCTCTCCTGGTACCGGCAGGACGACCGCTACTCGCGCGAGGAACTCTCGGGCGACATCGAGAAGCTCAAGTCCTTCTACCTCGACCGCGGCTACGCCGACTTCGACGTCGTCTCGACGCAGGTGGCCATCTCGCCCGACAAGGAGAAGATCTACCTCACGCTCAACGTGGAGGAGGGCGACGTCTACCGCGTCTCCACGGTGAAGATCGCCGGCGACCTCGTCGTGCCCGAACAGGACCTGCTCGGCCTCGTGCAGGTGCACAAGGGCGACATCTACTCGCGCAAGATGATCACCGCGACGACCGAGCTCATGGCCCTGCGCCTCGGGCAGGACGGCTACGCGTTCGCGAAGATCGACCCGGTGCCGCAGGAGGACCCGAAGACGAAGGAGATCGCGCTCACGTTCCTCGTGCAGCCGGGCAGCCGCGCGTACGTGCGCCACATCAACTTCACGGGCTCGACCGGCATCAACGACGACGTGCTGCGCCGGGAGATGCGCCAGATGGAGGGCGGTTACCTCTCGAACGCCGCGGTGGACCGCTCGAAGCAGCGACTGCAGCGCCTGCCGTTCATCGAGAAGGTGGACGTCGAGACGAACCCCGTGCCCGGCACGCCCGACCTCGTGGACGTGGACTTCAAGATCAAGGAGGGCCTGCCCGGCCAGTTCAGCGGCGGCATCGGCTATTCGCAGTCGCAGTCGTTCCTGCTGAACGGCAGTTTCGTGCACTCGAACTTCCTCGGCACGGGCAACCGCGTGGCGGCAGAGGTCAACGCCGGCCAGTACAGCCAGGTGTACAGCCTGTCGCACACCGATCCGTACGTGACGGTGGACGGCGTGTCGCGCACCGTCGCGTTGAGCTACCGCAACTACAAGCAGTTCACCAGCAATTCGTCGCAGTTCGACACGACGACCGGGGCGCTCAGCGTCGACTACGGCTGGCCGCTCTCGGAGTTCCAGTCGGTGCGCGTCGGCGTCGCGGCGCAGCACTCGGACCTCTTCACCGACCCGAACAACAGCTCGGAGCAGTCGGTGGTCTGGGTGCAGAACAACGGCAACACCTACACCCGCAATTCGCGAGTGGGCGTGCCGCCGATCGCCTTCAGTTACTACGGCACGAAATTCGACACCTTCGTGCTGTCCATGGGCTGGGGTTACGACTCCCGCAACCGCGCGATCTTCGCCGACCGCGGCTCGCGCCACTGGGTGAACCTCGCTTACGCGATCCCGGGCAGCGACGTCGAGTTCTACTCGCTGAGCTACGACTACCTGCAGTTCATCCCGATCAATCGCTGGTTCACGCTGATGAACAACTTCGAGCTGGGCTACGCGATGGACATGGGGTCGACGACGTCGATCCCGCCGTACCGCAACTTCTTCGCCGGCGGCGCGGAGAGCGTGCGTGGCTTCCGCTCGAGCACGCTCGGCCCCAAGGACACCTTCGGCAACCCGTACGGCGGCAACAGCAAGCTCACCAACCAGTTCGAGCTGCTGCTGCCGATGCCCGACAAGTTCCGCAATTCCGCCCGGTTCAGCGCGTTCTTCGACATTGGCAACGTGTTCTCGAACGATCACGTGACGTTCTACGGCAAGGACAACGTGACTCCCGTGGAATACAAGTTCGGGTTTGATAAACTGAAGTATTCGACCGGGTTGGCCGTGCAGTGGCTCGCCCCGCTCGGTGTGTTCCGGTTCAGCTACGCCATACCGCTCAACGCCAAAAAGGGCGACCCGATCGAGTACGGCGACGAGACCGAGAACTTCCAGTTCTCCATCGGACAGGCTTTCTGAGGTATCTGGTTCCATGCGCATCAAGACAACGACCCTTTCCCTCCTGCTCCTGGCCGCCGCCGCGCTGCCGCTGTCGGCTGCCCATGCCGAGGTCAAGATCGGCGTCGTGAACGTCGCGCGCCTGCTGCAGGAGTCGCCGCAGGCCCAGGCTGCGTCCCAGGCGCTGGAGAACGAGTTCGCCGGCCGCCGCCGCGACCTCGAGAACCAGCAGAAGGACCTCAAGGCCCGCGAGGACAAGCTGCAGAAGGACGGCGCCGTGATGGCCGCCAACGAGCGTGCGAACGCCGAGAAGGCGCTGCGCGACGGGCAGCGCGAGCTCGCCCGCAAGCAGAACGAGTTCCTCGAGGACCTGAACGTGCGCCGCAACGAGGCGCTCGGCCAGCTGCAGCGCACGGTGCTCCAGGAGGTCCAGACCTACGCCAAGAGCGCCAATCTCGACGTGGTGGTCGCCGACGCGCTCTACGCGAGCGTGGGCGTGGACATCACGAACCAGGTGCTCTCCGCGCTGCAGGCGCGCAAGGGCCCGGCGCCCGCCAAGCCCTGAGCCCGGGCGCACGGAGGCGGACATGCCAGCGCGGCTCGCCGAACTGGCCGTTCGCTTCGGCTGCGAACTCCGGGGCGACCCGGAGGCGATCGTCGATCGCGTCGCGACCCTGCAGGATGCCGGGCCCGGCGCGATCAGCTTTCTCGCGAACCCGCTCTACCGGCGCCACCTTGCCGCAACGCGCGCCTCGGCGGTCGTGCTCGACGCCGCGACCGCGGACGACTGCCCGGCGAGCGCACTGATCGCGCGCAATCCGTACGCGACCTACGCGAGGATCGCCCAACTGCTGTATCCCGTCGCGCCGGTGCAGGGCGGTCGGCATCCCTCGGCGGTCGTGGAAACGGGCGCGGAGATCGACCCCTCGGCCTGGATCGCGGCCGGCGCGTTCATCGCCCGGGGCGTTCGCATCGGTGCCCGCGCCAGCATCGGACCCGGCTCCGTGCTGCTCGAGGGTGCCGAGGTCGGCGAGGACACGCGGCTCGTGGCCCGTGTCACGCTGTGCGCGGGCACGAGGATCGGGCGGCGCTGCATCCTGCACCCGGGCACGGTGATCGGCGCCGACGGATTCGGCCACGCACCGGACCAGGATGGTTACGTCAAGGTGCCGCAGGTCGGCGCGGTCGTGGTGGGCGACGACGTCGAGGTCGGCTGCAACTCGACGATCGACCGCGGCGCCATCGGCAACACCGTCATCGAGGACGGCGTGAAGATCGACAACCTGGTGCAGCTCGGCCACAACGTGCGCGTCGGCGCCCACACCGTGATCGCGGGCTGCACGGGTGTGTCGGGCAGCACCGACATCGGCCGGCGCTGCATGATCGG
>JBBIVG010000086.1:0-2362 GCA_037439865.1 Nevskiaceae bacterium | reverse complement strand
CGGGCTGCACGGGTGTGTCGGGCAGCACCGACATCGGCCGGCGCTGCATGATCGGCGGACAGGTGGGCATCGCGGGGCACATCGAGATCTGCGACGACGTCGCGATCGCGGGCAAGAGCGCGGTCACGGGCTCGATCCGCAAGCCGGGTGTGTACGCATCGACGCTGCCCTGCGACGAGATCAAGCGTTTCCGCAGGAACGCGGCCCGGTTCAGCTCGCTCGACGAGCTCGCGAAGCGCGTGCGCCGGCTGGAGGCTGCGGCGGAGCCTGCTGGGGAGGGCGAGACCGATGACTGAAACGTCCGGCTTCGGCATCGACGAAGTGATGCGGCGCCTGCCGCACCGCTACCCGATGCTGCTCGTGGACCGCGTGCTCGAGTGCGTGCCTGGCGAGCGCATCCTCGCGCTCAAGAACGTCACGATGAACGAGGAATTCTTCACGGGCCACTTCCCGGGCCGCCCGGTGATGCCTGGCGTGCTCATCCTCGAGGCCATGGCGCAGGCCACCGGCATCCTCACGTTCGTCACGGCCAACGTCTATCCGGACGAGACCGTGAAGTTCTATTTCGCCGGCATCGACAAGGCGCGCTTCCGGCGGCCCGTCGTGCCGGGGGACCAGGTGTTGCTCGCTGCGAAGTTCGAGCGCAGGATCCGCTCGATCTGGAAATACTCGACCGAGGCCACGGTGGACGGTGTCCCGGTGGCGAGCGCCGAGATGCTGGTGACGCCGGGCTGAATGATGACGAGCGCGATTCACCCGACCGCCGCGATCGCCCCGGATGCCATCCTCGAGGACGGCGTGCAGATCGGCGCGTTCAGCGTGATCGGGCCGGGCGTGCACGTCGGCAAGGGCACGGTCGTCGGACCGCACGTCGTGATCGAGGGGACGACGCGCATCGGCGAGGGCAACCGGATCTTCCAGTTCGCCTCCGTCGGCGCCGACCCGCAGGACAAGAAGTACCAGGGCGAGGCGACGCGTCTCGAGATCGGCGACCGCAACGTGATCCGCGAGTGCGTGACGCTGAACCGTGGCACGGCCCAGGACCAGGGCGTGACGCGGATCGGCAACGACAACCTGTTCATGGCCTACGCGCACGTGGCGCACGACTGCATCGTGGGCGATCACTGCATCTTCGCGAATGCAGCGACGCTGGCGGGCCACGTCCTCGTGGCAGACTGGGCGATCCTCGGCGGTTACGCGGGTGTCCACCAGTTTTGCAGGATCGGGCGGCACGCCTTCATCGCGAACAACGCCGCCGTCACGCGCGACGTGCCCCCGTACGTCATGGCCGTCGGCCAGCCGGCCGAGGCGCACAGCATCAATGCCGAGGGCCTCAAGCGCCGCGGCTTCACGGCGGAGCAGGTCCGCAACATCCGCGCGGCGTTCCGCGTGCTCTACCGCTCGGGCCTGAAGCTCGCGGAGGCGATCGAACAGCTCGAGGCGCTGGCGAAGGAGCAGCCGGAGCTCGGCCTGCTGGCGGAGTTCCTGCCGCAGTCGACCCGCTCGATCGTGCGCTGAGCGAGGGCGTCGCACCGTGACCGCATCGGCCCAGGCGGGATCGTTCGGACTCGTCGCCGGCGAGGCCTCCGGCGACAACCTGGGTGGACCCCTGATCGAGGCGCTCGCGGACCGGGCACCGGGTTCACGTTTCTTCGGCGTCGCCGGACCCCGCATGATGACGGCGGGTTGCGACGCCTGGTATCCCGTGGACGAACTCGCGGTCATGGGGCTCGCCGAGATCCTGCGCCACCTGCCGCGGCTCCTCAGGTTGCGGCGGGATCTGATCGGGCGTCTCGAGGCTGCACGGCCCGACGCGTTCATCGGCATCGATTCGCCGGAGTTCAATCTCCGGATCGCACGCGCGATGAAGGCGCGCGGCGTCCCCACGGTCCAGTACGTGAGCCCGCAGGTCTGGGCGTGGCGGCAGGGTCGCGTGCGCACGATCGGGCGCTCCGTGGACCTCGTGCTGTGCGTGCTGCCGTTCGAGGTGGACTTCTACGCCGCGCACGACGTGCAGGCGGTGTTCGTCGGCCATCCACTCGCGGACCGCGTCCCGCTCGAGAGCGATCCGGTCGCCGCACGCGCCGCGTTGGAACTTCCTGCGGAAGGTCCCGTGGTCGCCGTGCTGCCGGGCAGCCGCATGGCCGAAGTCACGCGGCTCGGTCCGCCGTTCGCCGGGACGCTGGCATGGCTCGAGTCGCAGCGGCCGGGGATCCGGTTCGTGGCACCGATGGCCGCACGGCTCACACCGGCGGTGGCCACGCTGCCGATCTCGCCCGTGGTGCAACTGCTGCTGACCACCGCGCATGAGCAGCACCCGTCCGCCTTCGGTCATGCAGTGCGCGGCATGGCGCTGGCCGGC
>JBBIVG010000085.1:1308-11339 GCA_037439865.1 Nevskiaceae bacterium | reverse complement strand
TCGGGCTGGCGGTCGGCGCGCAGGTCCTCGTCGCGGAAGCAGCGCACGATCTGGTAGTAGCGGTCGAAGCCCGACATCATCAGCAGCTGCTTGAAGATCTGCGGCGACTGCGGCAGCGCGAAGAACTTGCCCGGCTGCGTGCGGCTCGGCACGAGGTAGTCACGCGCGCCCTCCGGCGTGGCCTTCGTGAGCATCGGCGTCTCGACGTCGATGAAGCCGTGCCCGTCCAGGTACTCGCGCATCGCACCCGTCACGGCATGGCGCAGGCGCAGGCGCTTCTGCATCTCCTCCCGGCGCAGGTCGATGTAGCGGTACTTGAGCCGCGTCTCCTCGCGTACCTCCTCGTCCAGCTGGAACGGGATCGGCTCGGAACGATTCAGCACCTCGATCGCGTCGGCCAGCAGCTCGACCTTGCCCGAGGCGAGGTTCGCGTTGACGGTACCCTCCGGGCGCGGCCGCACCGTGCCCTGCACGCGCAGCACCCACTCGCCGCGCACGCGCTCCGCCTCCGCGAAGACCTCGGCCGCGTCGGGGTCGAACACGATCTGCAGCAGGCCGCTGCGATCACGCAGGTCGATGAAGATCACGCCGCCGTGGTCGCGACGACGGTGGACCCAGCCGGCAACGGAGACGGTGGAACCGACGAGGCGTTCGTTGACCTCGCCGCAGTAGTGAGTACGCATGGGCATGTTTGGCGGGGCCGGTCTATCGGCGCCCCGTGGCCGGATTTTCCAGAAGGGACGGGATGTTACGTTTCGGCCTGTTGCGGCGCAAGACGCGCGCCCGCCGGCTTGTTCTTCCACTTCGGGACGACGACGCCGAGCGTCAGCAGCATCTTGAACGCCTCGTCCACCGACATGTCGAGCGGCACGACCTCCTGCCTCGGCACCAGCACGATGAATCCAGTTGTCGGATTGGGCGTGGTCGGGACGAATACGCAGACGACGTCCTCGGCCGTCTTGTGCTGGACCTCCTCGAGTTCCTCCGCGGTGATGAAGCCGATGCTGTAGATGCCGCTGCGGGGGAACTCGACCATCACCACCTGCTTGAAGGACCGCCCCTTGTCGGTCAGCACCGTCTCGCTGAACGACTTGGCGCCGCCGTACACCGGGCCGATCACGGGGATCCGGCGGACGAGGTCTTCGACGCCGACGACGATGCGCCGGCCGAACAGGTTGCGGACCACGAGGCCCGTCAGGAACAGGAGAACGAGGGAAAGAACGATGCCGACACCCGGCACGTAGCTGCCGACGATCGTCTCCGGGCGCCAGGCGCGAGGCAGCAGCAACAGGGACTGGTCCAGGATTCGCGAGAGGAACCGGACGACCCATACCGTCACCATGATCGGGACCCAGACCAGGAGCCCGCCGATCAGGTAGTTTCGAAACGCCCGCGCCGGATGTCGTTCCTTTGGTTCGGGCGTCTCGGGCGGAGACGATATGCGGTCGGTCACGTCGTTTCCTCAGTGTTTCTTGCCGCGAGGCGACGCCGGCTTGCGCGCCGGACTCTTCGCCTTCGGGCGCGCCGCGGACTTGACCGCGGGCTTCGTCACCATGGTGCGCGTCCTGGATTCGCCGACGGCGGCCTTGGGAGCGGGCTTCGGCTCGGCCTTGGCCGCGGCCTTCTCCTCCGTCCTGGGAGCTTCCTTCTCACCCTTGTCGAGCAGGTTGCGCTTCTGCTCCTTGTCCGACTTGAAGTCGGTCTCGTACCAGCCGCTGCCCGCGAGGCGGAACAGCGGCGCGGAAATCAGCCGCTTCAGCGTGTGCCTGCCGCACTCGGGGCACTCGCGCAGCGGCTTGTCCGAGATCTTCTGCAGGGCCTCGAGGTGATGGCCGCACTTGTCGCACTGGTATTCGTAGATCGGCATGGTCGTGTCGGTCCGTCAGATCGGTGGTTCCGGTCGAGCGGGCGATTATACGGAGTACGCCAGCATCGCTATTGGTGCTTCACGCCAGGTGTCCTCGCGAGGACGCCGTAAACCCGGGTCCCTGGGGGCTCCGGGCGCCGCGTCCATGCGGCGCACGGCCTCGCGAGGACACCTGGCGTGAAGCGCCGCATCGCTGGTGACCGGGCTTGTCCGCAGGATCGTCCGCGGCAGGGACGCCGCGGCCGAAGTCCCCACGGACGGGTTCACGGCGTTCCTACGGACAAGCCCGGTCGCCAGTATCGACGTCACGCCTTCTTGCGCTTCCCCGCGGGCACCGACTCCGCGTCGCCCTGCTTCTCGAACGCGAGCTGCCCGTCGCGCACCGTGACCCTGACGTAATCGCCCGGCCCGAAGTCGCCGCGCAGGATCGCCTGCGCCAGCGGGTTCTCGAGCTGGTGCTGGATCGCGCGCTTCAGCGGACGCGCGCCGTACACCGGGTCGAATCCCGCCTCGCCCAACATGTCGCGCGCCGAGTCGTCGAGCTCGAGCCCGATGTCGCGGTCCTCGAGCCGCCTGCGCAGGTATCCCACCTGGATCTCGACGATCGAGCGGATGTGCTCGCGGCCGAGCGGATGGAACACGACGACCTCGTCCACGCGGTTGATGAACTCGGGCCGGAAGTGCTGGCCGACGACGTCCATCACCGCGGCCTTCATGCGCGCGTAGTTCTCCTCGCCCGCGAGTTCCTGGATCAGCTGCGAGCCGAGGTTCGAGGTCATGATGACGACCGTGTTGCGGAAATCGACGGTGCGCCCCTGGCCGTCGGTGAGGCGGCCGTCGTCGAGCACCTGCAGCAGCACGTTGAAGACGTCCGGGTGCGCCTTCTCGACCTCGTCGAGCAGGATCACGGAGTACGGCCGGCGGCGGACGGCCTCGGTCAGGTGGCCACCCTCCTCGTAACCGACGTACCCCGGCGGCGCGCCGATCATGCGCGCGACGGAGTGCTTCTCCATGAACTCCGACATGTCGATGCGCACCATGGCCTCCTCGGTATCGAAGAGGAATTCCGCGAGCGCCTTCGAAAGCTCCGTCTTGCCGACACCGGTGGGCCCGAGGAACAGGAACGAGCCGTTCGGACGGTTCGGGTCGGACAAGCCGGCACGGGAGCGGCGGATCGCGTCGGAGACGGCCTTTACGGCCTCCTGCTGTCCGACCACGCGCTTCGAGAGCGCCTCCTCCATGCGCAGCAGCTTCTCGCGCTCGCCTTCGAGCATCTTCGACACCGGGATGCCGGTCCACTTCGAGACGACCTCCGCGATCTCTTCGTCCGTCACCTTGTTGCGAACCAGGGTGGGCGCCCTGGTCTCCGCGTCCTGCGCGGATTTCAACCGTTTCTCGAGTTCCGGGATCTTCCCGTACTGCAGTTCCGAGGCGCGCGTCAGGTCGCCGGCGCGCTTTGCCGTCTCGAGCTCGAAGCGCATGCGCTCGAGATCCTCCTTGATCTGGGCGGCGCCCTGCACGGTGGCTTTCTCGGCCTTCCAGACTTCCTCGAGATCCGCGTACTCGCGCCCGAGCGTGCCGAGCTGCTCGTCGAGCGCCTGCAGGCGCTTCCTCGACGCCTCGTCCGTCTCCTTCTTGAGCGCTTCGCGCTCCATCTTGAGCTGCACGATGCGCCGGTCGAGGCGGTCGAGTTCCTCGGGCTTGGAGTCGATTTCCATGCGGATGCGGGACGCGGCCTCGTCGATCAGGTCGATGGCCTTGTCCGGCAGCTGGCGGTTGGTGATGTAGCGATGCGAGAGCGTCGCGGCCGCGACGATCGCCGGGTCGGTGATCTCGACCCGGTGGTGGACGGCATAACGCTCCTTCAGGCCGCGCAGGATCGCGATGGTGTCCTCGACCGACGGCTCGTCCACGAGCACCGTCTGGAAGCGGCGCTCGAGCGCGGCGTCCTTCTCGACGTACTTGCGGTATTCGTCGAGCGTCGTGGCACCGACGCAGTGCAGCTCGCCGCGCGCGAGCGCGGGCTTCAGCATGTTGCCCGCATCCATCGCGCCCTCGGCCTTGCCGGCGCCGACCATGGTGTGCAGTTCGTCGATGAACAGGATGACGCGGCCTTCCTGCTTCGCGAGGTCGTTCAGCACGCCCTTGAGCCGCTCCTCGAACTCGCCGCGGAACTTGGCGCCCGCGATGAGCGCCCCCATGTCGAGCGCCAGGATGCGCTTGTCGCGCAGCCCCTCCGGAACCTCGCCGTTGACGATGCGCTGCGCGAGCCCCTCGACGATCGCGGTCTTGCCGACGCCCGGCTCGCCGATCAGCACGGGGTTGTTCTTGGTGCGACGCTGCAGCACCTGGATCGTGCGGCGGATCTCGTCGTCGCGGCCGATCACGGGGTCGAGCTTGCCCTGTTCGGCGCGCTCGGTGAGATCGATGGTGTATTTCTCGAGCGCCTGTCGCTGCTCTTCGGCATTGGCGTCCGTGACCTTCTCGCCGCCGCGCACTTCGTCGACGGCGCGCTCGAGCGCGCCCTTCACGACGCCGCAAGCCGCGAGGATCTTGCCCAGCTGGCCCTTGTCCTCGAGCGCGGCGAGCACGAAGAGCTCGCTCGAGATGTACTGGTCACCGCGTTTCTGCGCCAGCTTGTCGGTGAGATTGAGCAGCTTGCCGAGGTCGTTCGAGAAATGGACCTCGCCGCCGACACCCTCCACTTTCGCGAGGCGGTCGATCGCCTCGCCGAGCTGCGAGCGCAGGCGGTTGACGTTCGCCCCGGCCTTGTCGAGCAACGGCCGCACCGAGCCACCCTGCTGGTCCAGCAGGGCCATCATCAGGTGCACGGGCTCGATGAACTGGTGGTCGCGCCCGATGGCCAACGATTGCGCGTCGGCGAGCGCCATCTGGAACTTGCTCGTCAGCTTGTCCATTCGCATGAGTCAGGGGCTCCCGTTGGGGGCTGGGTTGCCGCCTAGCTTGGGGGCGGGCCGCGCGAGATAAAGGCCCGGCCAACCGTTCGGGCGGCCTCCGATCGGCCCGAGCCACGGTTGCGGCCCGGACGAAAGCAGCACATTCACGTCGCTTGGCGCCATTTTCCTGCCTTATCGAGGCATTTTTTCGGAGAATCCCGGGGCACCGAACGGCTGCGCCGGGTCCGAACCAGGCCCGGAGGCCTCAGCCTTCGAGGTGCAGGCGGTGCAGCATCCGGTGCAGGAAAGGCGCGAGAAGGACGCCCGCGGTCGCGATGAACACGATTCCGCTGTAGAGGGCATAGACCGCCGCGAACAGCTTCGCGCCCGGGGTCTCCATCCTGTCCACGGGCCCCATCCCGGCCAGGATCATGGACGCGTTCAGGAAGGCGTCGAGCCACGGGAGATTCCCGAAGATCCCGTAGCCGAGTGTCCCGATGGCCACCGAGAAGACGATCACCGCGGCACTCAATGCACCGTGGCGACCCACCCGCTGCATGAACAGATGCCGGGGCATTACCGGCTGCCGATGATGCTCGTACACAGCGCGCCCTCCGTCGAACCGATCCGCCGGCCCCGGCCGCGCTGGCCGCGCAGGCGCAGGTTCAGTGCATCTGCTGGTGCGTGAAGTAGACGACCGCCACACCGATGCCGATGAACAGAACCTGCTCGAGCCCCGCGCGGACGTCCACCCTGCGGTGCAGGCCGGGAATGAGATCGGCAACCGCGATGTAGATGAAGCTGGCGGCCGCGAAAGCCAGCGCGTACGGCAGCAGGTGCATGGCCGTGGCGAGCGCGAAGTATGCAATCACACCCCCGACGATCGACGTCAGGCTCGTGAGCAGGTTGAGCGCGAGCGCCCGCCTGCGCGAGTAGCCGCCGTGCAGCAGGATGGCCACGTCGCCAACTTCCTGCGGTACCTCGTGCGCCGCCACTGCCATCGCAGTCACGACACCCAGCTTTGGATTGGTCATGAAGGCCGCGGCGACCAGCACGCCGTCGAGGACGTTGTGGAAGCTGTCGCCCGCCAGGATCATGCGCGCGGAGGCCGCGTCGCGCGCCGCGTGGCTCGGCGAATGCATCTCGCAAGGATCGTCGTGGCAGTGGCGCCAGAGCACGAACTTCTCGAGCAGGAAGAAGGTCAGGATGCCGAGCAGCAATCCCATCCCGACCCGGTGACTGCCCTCCGGGCCCATGCCCTCGAGCGCGTGCGGCAACAGGCCGAGGAAGGCGGCTCCGAGCAGCGCCCCCGTCGCGAGGCTCACGAGATGCGGCAGGAGGGCCGCGCGGCGCTGCTCGCCCAGGGCGAGGAACAGCGACGCGGCAAGCGCGCTCAGGAAGCCGCTCATGCCGGTGAGGAGAACGATCAGCGCGAGGGACTTCACTGCCTGGTCACGGCCACTGCTGGGCGTGGGAGCGTACCACGCGCGTCAAGCGAGCCACGCAAGCGTCGCCATCCGACCGGTCGTCCCGTCGCGCCGGAACGAGAAGAAACGCGCGCGATCGGTCGCCGTGCACCAGCCACCGCCGTGCACCGACGTCACGCCCGACGCGGCCAGCACGATCCTCGCGAGACCGTACAGGTCCGCCTGGAAGCGGCCGCGCTCGTTCGCTGCGAAACAGTCCCCGGCGCGCGGCGACTTTTCCAGGAACGCGTCGCGGACCTCGGAACCCACCTCGAATGCGCTCTGTCCGATCGCCGGGCCCAGCCACGCGAGCAGGCTCGCGGGATCCCGGCCCATGGCGGAGATCGTCGCCTGCAGCACGCCGCCCGCGAGACCGCGCCAGCCGGCGTGAGCGATGCCGACGCAAGTGCCGGCTCGATCGGCAACGACAACCGGGAGGCAGTCGGCCGTCATCACGACGCAAACCGGCCCGGGTCCGAGGGCAAATGACGCATCCGCGCGCGGGACGTCCCGGCGTCCATCGTTCAGGACGACCGCCGTGCCGTGCACCTGTTCGAGCCAGAGGGGCTCGCGCGGCAAGCGCGCGCGCTCCCTGAGCATCCTTCGATTCACCGCAACGTTTTCCTCGGTGTCGCCGACATGGGCCGCCAGGTTGAAGGACGCGTAGGGACCGACGCTCATACCTCCCGTTCGCAACGTCGAGACGACGTGCACGCCCGGGGGCGCGGGCCACTCGGGTCGGATCCAATGTGCGTCAGGGCTCATGCCGCAGCCGCGTCCTGCTCGAGCACTCGCAACAGGGACTGCATGTCCTCGGGCAGCGGCGCACGGCACTCGACCGGCTTGCCCGTCACGGGGTGCGCGAACTCGAGCCGCGCCGCGTGCAGGGCCTGGCGCGGGAACTCGCGCAAGGCGGCCTTCAGTGCCTCCGTCGCGCCGCGCGGGAACGTGAGCCGTCCGCCGTAGACGCGGTCGCCGACGATCGGGAATCCTGCGTGCGCGAGGTGCACGCGGATCTGGTGCGTGCGACCCGTCTCGAGCTGCACGCGCACGTGGGTGTGCGCGCGATAGCGCTTGATCACCCGGTAGTGCGTGACGGCCTCGCGCCCGCCGTCGCGCACGGCCATGCGCACGCGGTCCGTCGGATGCCGCTCGATCGGCGCGTCCACGGTACCGCCGGCGGTCATGACGCCGCGGCAGATGGCTTCGTACTCGCGGTGGATGTCCCGCTCCTCCAGCATGCGCACGAGCGCGGTATGAGCCGGCAGCGTGCGCGCGACGATCAGCAGCCCGCTCGTGTCCTTGTCGAGGCGGTGGACGATGCCCGCTCGCGGCAGCGTCGCGAGCTTCGGGTCGAGCGCGAGCAGTGCGTTCTGCAGCGTCTGGTCGGGATTGCCGGCACCGGGATGGACGACGAGGCCGGCCGGCTTGTTCACGACGAACACGTGCCGGTCCTGGTGCGCGAGCAACAGCGGGATCTCCTGCGCGACCGCCTCGGTCTCCACTGGCAGGGTCGCCGCGATGGACACCGACTCGCCGCCGAAGACCTTGTCCTTCGGGCGCCGTGCCGCGCCGTCCACCAGCACCTCGCCAGCGTCGATCCATGCCTTGAGCCGGCTGCGCGAGTACTCGGGCAGCAGCGCAGCCAGGGCCTGGTCGAGGCGTTGTCCCGCCTGCGCCGCGGGAACTTCCAGGGTGATGGAGAGGGTCGAAGTCGTCATGAAGCGTCGCATTCTGGCCGATGCGGGGCGGCCAGTGTACCGGCCCCACTCGGCCATTCCCGTTTCTATATACTCTCGCCCCTCAATGCCGGACCGCCGGCCTGCCTGATCCGGACCATGCCCGCCGCCGCAAGATTTCGCCCACTCCTCATTGCCCTGGTCCTGGCCCTCGCCGGCATCGCCGCTTCCGGTTGCAAGAGCCGGGGTGACGAGATCGCGTCGAAGGAATCGCCCGACGAGATGTACAAGCGGGCAGCCGCCGACCTGCGCGCGGGCAACTACAAGGGCGCCAGCGACAAGCTGAGCCAGCTCATGGCGCGATACCCGTTCAGCAACGCCGCCAAGCAGGGCCAGCTGGACCTGATGTACGCGTACTACAAGAACTACGAGGCCGAGTCCGCGATCGACCAGGCCGACCAGTTCATCCGCGAGAACCCGACGCACCCGCGCGTCGATTACGCGTACTACATCCGGGGGCTCGTGTACTTCGAGTCGGGCGCAGGGTGGCTCGAGCGCGTCTTCAACGCCGACGTCACCAAGCGCCCGCCGAGCGAGGCGCAGAAGTCGCTGCAGGCGTTCCAGACGCTGCTCGAGCGCTACCCGAAGAGCCCCTACGCGGCGGACGCTCGACAGCGCATGGTGTTCCTGCGCAATCGCCTGGCGGACTACGAGCTCGCCGTGGCGAAGTACTACATGAAGCGCGGCGCGTACGTCGCCGCGGTGAACCGCGCCCGGGCGGTCGTCGAGACCTTCGACGGTTCGCCAGCCGCACTGACCGGCCTGCAGATCATGCGGGATGGCTACAAGGCGCTCGGCATCGACGAGCTCGCGACACGGGCGGACGAGGTCTACGCCGCGAACAAGGACCTGCCGAACATCGTGCCGCCGGCCACGGCGACCGCCGGGCTCGCGATGTCCGGAGCCGACGTCGGCGGACCCAAGTACAGCGCCGCCGCGCGCGAAGGACGCTGGGAGGGCCGGCTCGGCTTCAATTACCAGAATTCGTCGAGCACGGACTTCAAGGGCGGCACGACGGTGGACGTGGCCAGCGGTCTCGGCTTCGTCGGCGGCGTGGACTATCACTTCACCGACCGGCTGGCGGCCGGCGTGAACCTGAGCTACGACAACAAGAACTACAAGGCCAAGGTCGCCGGAGACCAGGAGGGCGAGGTCTACCCGATCAAGGGCGACCTAACGACGACGTCCTTCATGATCGACGGCAGCTACAACTTCCTGACCGGGCGGCTCACGCCGCTGGTGACGGCTGGCCTCGGCTGGAGCTGGGTGGACACGAACGTCGCCACGGGGCCGCCGGACGTCGGCTGCTGGTGGAGCCCGTGGTACGGCTACATCTGCACGGCCTGGCAGAACACCAAGACCGTCAGTGGCTTCGCCTACGAGCTCGGTGTCGGCGTGCGGTACGACTTCAACGACTACCTGGCGGCCGATGGCATCTACAAGATGAAGTGGATCAACTTCGACAACGCCACTGGAACGCCGCAGTACGATGGGTTCCAGATGAACCTCGGCTGGAAATTCTAGGCCCGGCGATCCTGGACAGGGTCCAATTCCGGACCCGTATCTCCGGCTTGTCGCCAAACCCCGACACTCCCCGGGCAGGGGCCACCGCGTCCTGCCGCTAGAATCCGAGCCCGACCTTTTGCTTCAACGGGTTGAGCGCCACCCATGCGGAAGACTCCGAGCCTGCTGATCGCCGCGATCTTTGCCGTGCTGACGGTCGCGGTCTGGGGCTATGCCAACCGGCCGACCCCGGAGCCGGCCTGGCCGAACCGCGTCCAGGGCTTTGCGTTCCAGCCGTTCCAGAAGGACCAGGACCCGACCGCGGGCGACATGCCCACGGCGGCCCAGATCGACGGCGACCTGTCCCTCCTTGCGGGCAAGGCGAACTCGGTCCGCACCTACAGCACGCTCGGCACGCTGGGCGACGTCCCTGCCCTCGCCGCCCGGCACGGCATCAAGGTCGCCGTGGGCGCATGGCTCGGCACCGACCGTGATCGCAACGACCGCGAGATCGAGCGCGCCATCCAGCTGGCCAACCGCCACGCCAACGTCGAGCGCG
>JBBIVG010000085.1:0-1296 GCA_037439865.1 Nevskiaceae bacterium | reverse complement strand
CATCATCGGCAACGAGGTCCTGTGGCGCGGCGACCTCTCGATCGGCGATCTCGCCGCCGACCTCGACCGCGTGCGCGCGGCGACGAAGAGGCCGGTCAGCACCGCGGAAACCTGGGATGGCTGGCTCAAGAACCCCGAGCTCGCGAACCACGTGGACTACATCGCCGTGCACATGCTGCCCTACTGGGAAGGCGTGGACGCCGAGCAGGCCGTCGACTACGTCGTCGCCAAGATGCACATGCTGAAGGCGCGCTTCCCCGGCAAGCCGATCGTCATCGGCGAAGTGGGCTGGCCGAGCGAAGGCCGCACGCGGGAGTCCGCGGTCGCCTCGCGCTCGAACGAGGCGCTGTTCCTGCGCCGCTTCCTCGAGCGTGCCCGCCACGAAGGCTACAACTACTACCTGATGGAAGCCTTCGACCAGCCGTGGAAGGCGCGCAACGAAGGCGCGGTCGGCGCGTACTGGGGCGTCTACAACGCCGACCGCGAGCAGAAATTCGAGTTCCGCGCGCCGATCGTGCGCGTGCCGCAGTGGCAGGTGCTCGCCGCCGCATCCGTGATCACCGCGGCCGTGCTGCTGTGGCTGTTCTTCTTCCACAGCGAGACCTTGCGCAACCGGGGACGCAGCTTCCTCGCGATGGTGGTCTACGCGACCGTCACGCTGGTCGTGTGGATCATCTACGACATGTCGCAGCAGTACTTCACGGTCACCAGCGTACTCGTGAGCTCGGTGCTGATCGTCGGCATGCCGGGCGTGATCGCGGTGCTGCTGGCGGAAGCCCACGAGTGGGCCGAGGCGCACTGGGTCACCGGGCACCGTCGGCTCTACCGGCCGCGACGCGTACCGGACGGCGCGCTGCCCAAGGTTTCGATCCATGTCCCGGCGTACAACGAGCCGCCGGAAATGCTGATCGAGACGATCGACGCACTGGCGCGCCTGGACTACCCGGACTTCGAAGTCCTGGTGATCGACAACAACACGAAGGACGAGGCGGTCTGGCGCCCGGTCGAGGCGCACTGCGCGAAGCTCGGGACGCGCTTCCGCTTCTTCCACGTGGATCCGCTCGCCGGGTTCAAGGCCGGCGCGCTCAACTTCGCGATGCGGCAGACCGCGCCCGACGCCGCGGTGGTGCGCCGCTTCGACGACGAGACGCGCCGCGGCGTGCCGGTGCGCGTGACGCTGGCGCCGGCCGACGTCGACTTCCCGGCCGGCGTCGAGGCCCGCGCGCGCGACGTGCGGCCGCGGTCGTTTACGCTGACGTTCGCCGCGCGGACCGCGGCGGACGGCGCCCCCGTCCG
>JBBIVG010000084.1:0-11347 GCA_037439865.1 Nevskiaceae bacterium | reverse complement strand
ACGGACTATGGGCCGGGAGTGGGCTGGCCCGAGGACAGGAACACCACGCACTGGCTCGAGAACCGCGGAACGGTTCCGGCGGTGGAGATCTCGGTCGACATAGTCAGGCAGGAGTAAGCTCGGGCGCGACACCGGCCACGGTCGGTGCCGTGTCACCTCCTGGACCATGGTGTCGACAAGACAAGTCTCGAGGGGGAGGGCTAATGTCCAGTCTGCAGACACACTACTCGGCTGGAGATATCGAGGCGCGAATCCTGGCAGGCATCTGCGCGGCCGGACTGGATCCCGAACGACGCCTGTCGCCTGAGGAACTGGGCGCACTCGACCATTTCCACACCGGCGGACTGCGCGCTTCACGCGAGTTGCTGGAGTTGATCCCGATCCGGGCCGAGGATCGCGTTCTCGACATAGGCGCCGGACTCGCCGGCTCCGCCCGGCTGCTCGCTGCCGCCGCCGGCTGTCACGTCGACTGTATCGAATTGTCCGCCGATTACTGCACCGGAGCGGCGTTGCTGAATCGACTGACCGGCCTCGAGGACCGCGTCAAGGTGCACCAGGGCAGCGCCCTGGAGTTGCCATTCCCCGACGGTTCGTTCGACGTGGTCTGGATGCAGAACGTCGGCATGAACATCGCGGACAAGCGGAGGCTCTACGGGGAAATCTCCCGGGTGCTCAGGTCGGGCGGCCGCTTCGCCTTCCAGGAGATGGCGGCCGGAAATACGGTGCCATCCTATTTTCCCCTTCCGTGGGCCACGGATCCTTCAGACCACTTCCTGGTTTCGGCCGAAGAGATGCGCTCGGTGCTCGGCGAATGCGGGTTCATCCCTGAACTGTTCGAGGACACCAGCGACAGTCATCTGAGCAGGACCCTGGCGAATGCCACGCCCGCCGCGGCGGGACAACTCGGCCTGGCGGTGTTCGTCGACGATCTCGCGCAGAAGGCCGCAAACGCGAGGCGCAGCCTGGAGGAAGGGCAGGTGCGCCTCGTCAGGGGCGTCTTCCGGCTGACATAAGCAGCGGCAGGGCGGTCAGGACACAGCGATTGGAACCATGCGAACTCTGGCGCTCGACAAGGCATTCACCCTGATGGAGTCCGGGCCGGTCGTCCTGGTCACGACGAACGGTGGCAGGAAGAACAACATCATGACCATCTCCTGGACGATGGTGACGGACTTCACGCCCCGATTCGCGATCACGACGGGGGATTGGAACTATTCTTTCAGGGCGCTCAGGAAGACCCGGGAGTGCGTCATCGCCATCCCCACCGTGGACATGCTGGACAAGGTGGTCGGCATCGGCACCTGCTCCGGCGTGGATACGGACAAGTTCAGCAAGTTCAAGCTGACGCCGATGCCCGGCAAGGTCGTCAAGGCTCCGCTGGTCAAGGAGTGCCTGGCGAACATCGAGTGCAAGGTCGTCGACATCGTCGCCAGGCACAGCATCGTCGTGCTGGAGGGTGTCGCGGCTCACGTGGCCTCGTCCCGCAGGGAGAAGCGCACCG
This sequence comes from Nevskiaceae bacterium, assembly GCA_037439865.1. GTDB lineage: Bacteria > Pseudomonadota > Gammaproteobacteria > Steroidobacterales > Steroidobacteraceae > RPQJ01. The sequence goes on along the minus strand of JBBIVG010000084.1, from coordinate 9,846 downwards.
TGCACGCCGTCGGCGATGGAACGTTCATCGTGGACGGCAAGCGGCTGAGCCGACGCAAGCAGATGGCTGCAAAGGTCCCAGCGGGGGTACTGCCATGACGCGAGTCCGCGTGGAAGGCTTCACTATCTCGCTCGACGGCTACGCGGCGGGACCGAACCAGGACATGAACAATCCGCTCGGCGTCGGTGGAATGGAACTGCACCAGTGGCTCATTCCGACACGAACGTTCCAGCGGGTCCATGGCTCCGGGGACGGCACGACCGGCATCGATGACGACTTCGCGGCCCGAGGATTCGAGGACGTCGGCGCGTGGATCCTCGGAAGGAACATGTTCGGGCCGGTTCGTGGGCCCTGGCCGGACGCGAAATGGAACGGCTGGTGGGGTGACAACCCGCCTTATCACGTTCCCGTCTTCGTCCTGACTCATCACGCGCGCCCACCCGTGCAAATGAAAGGCGGTACGGTCTTCCATTTCGTCACGGAGGGCATCCATGAAGCCCTTGGCCGGGCCAGGGAAGCGGCGGACGGCAGAGACGTGCGCATTGGCGGGGGTGCGAGCACCGTGCGCCAGTATCTCCGTGCCGGCCTCGTCGACGAGCTGCACATCGCCATTTCGCCGGTGCTGCTGGGCCAGGGGGAGCGGCTATTCGAGGCAGTCGACCTACGCGCCCTGGGATTTGCCTGCGTGCGATTCGTGGCGTCGGAGAAAGCAACGCACGTCGTCCTGTCAGCGGTGGCGTCGGCAAAGGAACACGCCGGCAGGTGATCAAGGGGCGGTATCAGTCGCCACGCGCAGCGAGAAGCGCCTCATCCACGAGCTCGATCCAGTGACGCACCGGCACGGGACTCGTTTCGGCGAGGTGCATCCGGCAGCCGATGTTCGCGCTCGCGATGTACTCGGGACTGCCGATCGTGAGCCCTTCGACCTTGCGTCGACGTAGCTCGCGCGACAGCTCCGGCTGCAGCATCGAGTAGGTGCCCGCCGACCCGCAGCAGAGTGTCGCGCCCGAGGTGGGCTCGAGCCGGAAGCCGGCTGCCTCGAGCAGAGCTTCGACCCGCCCGGTCACCCGCTGGCCGTGCTGGAGCGTGCAGGGGGACTGCCACGCCACCCGCGGGCCGTTCGCGCGGACGAGGCCGACGCGTGCGAAGTCCGACGGCTGCAGGATCTCGCTCAAGTCGCGCGTCGCCTCGCTCACGCGCTTCGCCGCTGCCGCATAGGCCGGGTCGTCCGCCAGCAGTCGCCCGTAGTCCTTCACCATCAACCCGCACGCGCTCGCCGTGCTGACGACCGCCTCGGCGCCTTCATCGAGCAACGCGGCGCAGACACCGACGTTGCGCCTGGCCTGGTCGAGCGCCGGTCCGATGCGGCCGAGGTGATGGGCCAGCGCGCCGCAGCAGGCTTCTCCGCGCGCCCGGACGACCGTGATGCCAAGCCGATCGAGCACTCGTGCCGTCGCTGCGTTGATTTCGGGCGCGAGCCCGGGCTGCACGCAACCCTCGAGCAGGATCACGCGACGTGCGTGCCGCGCTGGGGGCCGCGAGCCGGACGTGGTGTGCCCCACCGGCAATCGGTTGCGCAGTCGAGTCGGCAGTAGTGGTCGAAGCCAGGTGCCGATCCTGACCAGCGCCGAAAAAAGCCGTTGCCGGCCCAGTACCTCCGTGATCGCGACGCGTGCCACCCGATCGACTGCCGGCCGCGGCAGGCGCTCCTCCGCGAGTTCGCGTCCGAGATCGACGATTCGGCCGTACTCGACGCCGGACGGGCACGCGGTTTCGCATGCGCGGCAGGTGAGGCACCGGTCGAGGTGCGCCCGCGTCGGCTCACCGACGGGACCACCCTCGATCAGCTGCTTCACGAGATAGATGCGTCCCCTCGGGCTGTCGAGTTCGTTTCCGGTGATCCGGTAAGTCGGGCAGGCGGGCAGGCAGAAGCCGCAGTGGACGCAGCGCTGCAACAATGCCTGGGCCTCGCGACCGCGCGGCGTGTTCTCGAGCGGGCCGGCGGGCCGGGCGTACATGTCCTCAGATCCCCGCGTACATGCGCCCGGGGTTCAACACGCCGGCCGGGTCGAAGATCTGCTTGAGCTTCGCGTGCAGGCGCAGCACCGCTGGCGCGGGCCGGGCAAAGACGTCCTCGACGGGCGCGTCCGCGCGGAATAGGGTGGCGTGTCCACCGACGGCGGCGGCGGTTTCGAACAATGGTTGCGACCCGCCGATGCACCAGCGCTGCAGGCCGTTCCACTCGATGAGCGTATCGGTCCCGGCTGGAGCCGGCGGCGACGCAGCCGGGACGTGCAGCCGCCAGAGCGGCAACCGGCCCCGGAAGAACGGGTGCTCGTGCTCACGGACCGAGCGCCAGAAGCCGATCGCGTCTGCGACGACCGACCCGCCGACTCGGCCCTGGACCTCATCCAGCGTCCGCTCGGTGCCTTCGAAGCGCAGGTTGAGCGTTCCTCCGGTCCAGCAACTCGCCGTCAGCGGCAATGCAGTGGCGGCGAGCTGCTCGAGCCTGACCAGCGCCTCGGTCGCGTCGATCTCGAGTGCGATCGTACGAGTCGCCGTCGGCGCCGGCAGCACCTTGAGCGAGACCTCGAGCAGCACGCCCAGCGTGCCAAAGGCGCCGGCCATGGTCCGCGCCACGTCGTAGCCGGCGACGTTCTTCATCACCTCGCCACCGAACCGCAGGACCTTGCCGTCGCCGGTCAGCAGGCGCACGCCGAGCAGGTAGTCGCGCAGCGGGCCGGAGGATGCGCGGGCCGGGCCGCTCAATCCGCAGGCCACGGTGCCGCCCAGCGTCGCCGCTGCGCCGAACGACGGAGGCTCGAACGGCAGTCGCTGTCCATGCGCCTCCAGCTCGCTCATGACCTCCGACAGTGGCGTCCCAGCTCGCGCCGTGATGACGAGCTCCGCGGGGTCGTAGGACACGATGCCGCGATGAGCCGCGACCCCGAGCTTGCCGCCTTGTACGTCGCGCCCGAGGAATCGCTTCGTGTCGCCGCCGACGATCCGCAAAGGCGCGCGTCGTGCGGTTGCCTCGCGAACGCGGTCGACGAGTTCAGCCGTGGCATCTCGGCCGGTCATGGCTAGAACCGCGGCAGGTGCGCGAACGGCAGCTTGCCGCCGTGCACGCGCATCGCCCCGTAATCCGCGCAGCGTGCAAGCGTCGGGACGGCCTTGCCGGGATTGAGGCGCCCCGGCGGGTCGAACGCGTGCTTGATGGCATGGAAGACCTCGAGCTCGTCGGCCCCGAACTGGGTGCACATCGGCCCGAGCTTCTCGACGCCCACGCCGTGCTCGCCCGTGACCGTGCCACCCACCTCGACACAGAGCTCGAGGATGTCGGCGCCCAGGCGTTCGGCGCGATGCAGTTCCTCGTCGTGGCCGGCGTCAAACAGGATGAGCGGGTGCAGGTTGCCGTCGCCCGCGTGGAAGACGTTTGCCACTCGGAGGCCCGCCAGCTTCGACATCGCGTCGATGCGCTCGAGCACGGCAGCGAGGTGGCGGCGCGGGATCGTGCCATCCATGCAGTAGTAGTCCGGGGCGAGGCGACCGACGGCCGGGAACGCCGACTTGCGACCCGACCACAGCCGCGCACGATCCGCCGCATCCGCCGCGACCCGCACGCTCGTCGCGCCGCACTCCTCGAGCAGGGTCGCCGCGGCCCGCAGCTGGTGCTCGACGTCGTGGTTGAGCCCGTCGAGCTCGCAGAGCAGCAGCGCCGCCGCATCCTGCGGGTATCCGCAGCGCGCGAACGCCTCGGCAGCACGCAGCGCCAGGCGGTCCATCATCTCGAGGCCGGCCGGGAGGATGCCCGAGGCGATGACGCGGCCGACGGCCTCCGCGCACCGCGCGACGTCGTCGAAGGCGGCCATCAGGAGCTCGATGCGCTCAGGTGTGGGCACGAGGCGCACCGTGACCTCGACTGCGACGCCGAGCAGGCCTTCGGATCCGGTGAAGAGCGGCAGCAGCGACAGGCCCGGCTCCTCCCCGGTCGGCGAGCCGACCGTGACCAGTTCTCCGTCGCTCGTCGCCAGCGTCACCTCGAGCAGGTTGTGCACGGTCAGCCCGTACTTGAGGCAGTGCACGCCGCCCGAGTTCTCGGCGACGTTTCCGCCGATGGTGCAGGCCACCTGCGAGGAGGGGTCCGGGGCATAGAAGAGCCCGTGAGGACGCGCCGCATCGCTGATCGCCAGGTTGGTCACGCCCGGTTGCACGCGTGCGATCCGGCGCCGCGGGTCGACTTCCAGGATCCGGTCGAGCTTCGAGAGGACGAGCAGCAATCCGCCCTCGACGGGAAGTGCTCCGCCCGACAGGCCGGTGCCGGCACCCCGCGCCACCACGGGCACGCCGTGCCGGGTGGCGATGCGGAGCACGGCCTGCACGTCCGCCGAGTTCGACGGCAGCACCACCAGGTCGGGTATCTGCCGGTGCGCGGTGAGCGCGTCGCACTCGAAGGCCACGCGGGATTCCGCCGACGTCAGGACGGCGTCGGATCCGAGGGACTCGCGGAGTTCGCGGACGAGTGCCGGGTCAGGCGTCACTCGCCAACGTTACGACGTCCGTGGCGGTCCCGACCAGTAGTACATCCGCGGGGCGGCGGGCGAATAGCCCCACGGTGACGACTCCGGTGATCTGGTTGATCTCGGCCTCGAGCGCCGCCGGGTTCTCGATCACGAGCCCGCGCACGTCGAGGATGTGGTTGCCGTTGTCCGTGACGAATCCCTCGCGCAGCGCCGGCTCGCCGCCGAGCTTCACGAGCTGGCGGGCCACGTAGGCGCGTGCCATCGGGATGACCTCGACCGGCAGCGGGAACCGTCCGAGGCGGTCCACCACCTTCTGTTCGTCCACGATGCAGACGAACCGGCGCGACGCCGCGGCGATGATCTTCTCGCGGGTGAGCGCGCCGCCGCCGCCCTTGATGAGTTCGAGCCGGCGGGTCGCTTCGTCGGCACCGTCCACGTAGACGCCGAGATCGCCGGTCGCATTCAGGTCCAGGACCTCGATGCCGTGCGCCTTGAGCCGCTGCGTGCTCGCCTCGCTGCTCGAGACGGCGCCGGCGATGCGGTGGCGGAGTGCGGCGAGCCCTTCGATGAAGAAGTTGACGGTGGAGCCGGTTCCGACGCCGATCACGGCGCCGTCCTGGACGTATTCGAGGGCGGCTTCGGCCGCGCGCTGCTTCTTGAGGTCCTGGTTCATGCTTTCCTTCCCCCCGAAACAACTGTGCCCGCTTTCGCGGGCACAGTCGTCAAGCTTCAGGCGAGAAGCTTACTTCTTCTTGGCCGGGGCCTTCTTAGCCTTAGCCTTCGCCTTCTTCGCTGCCTTCTTCTTCGCTGCCATTGTCAGAGTCTCCATGTCGGGTTAGTCCGGGCGCAGTATTTACAGAATTCAAATATCAATTGCAAGAGGCAGTTCACTAATTCTTCTTGCGCCCGTCACGCGATCGTGCTCCGCACGACGCGCGGTCGGAGCGACGGACGACACTCCCGCACTACGAATGAAGGTGTTTGCTCACGCGAGCGAGAGGATGAAACGCCACTCGTCGCGCGTCACCGGCGTCACCGACAGTCGGTTGCCGCGACGCAGGATCAGCATGTCCCGGAGCGCTCCGTGCGCATGTTTGCGCAACTCCTCGAGCGTGATCGGCGGGTCGATGCGCCGCTCGAGTTGCACGTCGACGGCGTACCAGCGCGGATTCGCCGGATCGCTCCCGGCATCGAAGTAGCGGTGCTTCGGGTCGAGCGCCGCGCGCTCCGGATAACCGGCGCGGACAACTCGAACGATGCCGTAGATGCCGGGCACGTCGCAGCTCGAGTGATAGAGGAAGCCCTGGTCTCCCTTCTTCATCGTGTCGCGCAGGAAGTTCCGGACCTGGTAGTTGCGCACGCCGTCCCAGGTGGTCGTCCTGTGACGGGCGCACGCGAGGTCGTCGACCCCGAAGGTGCCAGGCTCGGTCTTGAACAGCCAGTGGTTCACTCGATCGCTCCGTCAGGCAGGGCGGTCCGCGGCGCGGGCCGGCTGGATGATCTCGCGCTCCGTCACGACGAGATCTAGGGGTACGTCCCAGGGCGAGCGGCGGATGTGCTCCACCTCCTGGCACGAATACGCGAGACCGATGAGACGCGGTCGCCTCCAGCGCCTCGCCGCATCGCGCCGCTGCCTGAGAGCGCGGTCGTAGTAGCCGGCGCCCATCCCGAGGCGATTGCCGTCGCGATCGAAGCCGACCACCGGCAGCAGGACCACGTCGAGGCTCAGCGGCTTCAGCCGGTGATGCGCCGCCGCCACGGGTTCGGCGATCCCGTACGCGTTCCTGCGCAGCCCGGCGTCCGGATGGAACGGCACGAATACCATCGCGCCGCGCCGACGGCTCGTGATGCGTGGCACGCAGAGTTCGCAGCCCGCGCGCCTCGCGGCCGCGATGATCCCGGTGAGGTCGACCTCACCGCGCATCGCGAGATAAACAGCCACGCGCCGACCGCGGCGGAAGACGCGAATGCGTCGCAGCGCGTCAGTGATCGCCTGCTCGGCGCAGCGGCGCTCGTCTGCGGGCAGCGCCAGCCGGAGTGCTCGAAGCCTGCGTCGCACGGCGCGGGTCTCGTGAGTCGGCTGCGCCATGGATTCGGTCGAGGGACCCGGGGTATGGGAAGAGGGTGGCGCCACCCGCCTGTGCCGTCACGGACCATTGCTCTCGACATGGAGCAATAGGCGGGGAAGGCCACGGCACCTCAGGCTTCCCGCTCGGGGGCGGACTTGCACAACGGTGCCGGCTGGCCGGCTCCCCTGGGTATTTGACTTACGGTCGAGAGGTAACCCGGACCGTGTCGAACACCGCAGGCGGCGCCAAATCGACGAGGAGTGGGACCGCGTCCCGCCCCTCAGAGTTCAAGTTGCTGGCCGCGCTCGAGGGCGGCCTCGACGCGCTCGCGCAGCGTTCGCAACCGCGCGCCCACGTCGCCGTCGAGCGCCGTGCCCTGGCGACGGAGCTTGATCAGCTCGTTCGCGAGGTTGAGCGCCGAGATCACGGCGATGCGGTCGAGCCCGACCACCTTGCCGGAGTCGCGCACCTCGCGCATCTTCGCGTCGAGGTACTCGGCGGAGTCGAGCAGGTCGCCGCGCTCCTCCACCGGGCAGGCGACCTGGTATTCCCGGTCGAGCAGCCGGACGCTCACCCGCGAGATGCGATCGTCGCTCACGTGCCGTGCTCCATCGCCTTCAGCCGCCCGATCATGGCCTCGACGCGCGCCCGCACCTGCTCGTTCTTCTGCAGCAGGTTCGCGCGCTCCGACATCAGCGTGTCCTGGCGCTGGCGCAGCGCCCGGTTTTCTTCCTTCAGCTGGCCGATCGTGGCGACGAGTTCGTCCACGCGGCGCTCGAGGCGGCGCAGTTCAGCGTCCACGGCGGATCTTGCGGCGGTCTCGGTCATGCGGGGAACTATAGAGCCGCACTCCAGGGGAATCAATTGAACCGGCGGCGATCGGGCGCGCGATGTTACGATAATCACGATGATCGACAAGGTCGTATTCGACGACGTCGCCCAGGCGCTCGCGACTGCGGGCTCGACGGTGCATGCGGCCGAGGCGCATGGCGCCCTGTGCGGTGCGCTCTGCGCTCGCCGCGAATACGGCGTCGAGGAGTGGTTCGAGGAAGTCCTGCCCGATGAATCGGGGCGGGACGGGCGGGCCCTCGCCGACCTGCACGCCGCGAGCGTCACTGCGCTCGCCGGCGAGGAGCTCGAGTTCCAGCCGCTGCTCCCGGACGACGAGCAGCCGCTCGATGCACGCGTCGAGGCGCTCGGCGCGTGGTGCCAGGGATTCCTCTACGGCTTCGGCGCAGCCGGGACCGCGAATCGCGACGCGCTCCCGGAGGACGTTCCCGAAGTGCTGGCCGACCTGGCGCAGATCTCGCACGCCGGGGCCGTCGGCTCCGAGGCGCTCGAGGTCGAGGAAGAGGCCTACGCGGAGCTGGTCGAGTTCCTGCGCGTCGGCGTCCAGCTCATCTACGACGAACTCGCCGCCCTGCGCGCCGGCCAGCCCGCCCCGCGTGTCGCACACTAACAGGACCATGACCGTACGCAAAGACGAGTTCGCGCGCCGCCGGCGCCAACTGATGCGCATGATGGGGAAGGGGGCGATCGCCATCCTGCCCGCCGCCACGGAGAAGCAGCGCAACAGCGACGTGCACTATCACTACCGCCCGGACAGCGACTTTCACTACCTCACGGGATTCAACGAGCCCGAGGCCGTCGCGGTGCTGGTGCCGGGACGTCCGCAGGCGGAATACATCCTGTTCGTGCGCGACCGCGACCCCACGCGCGAGACCTGGGACGGCAAGCGGGCCGGCCCCGACGGCGCGACGCGTGACTACGGGGCGGATGACGCCTTCCCGATCGGAGACATCGACGACATCCTGCCCGGGCTCATGGAGCAGTGCGGCCGCGTCTACTACACGATGGGCATCCACCCCGAATTCGACCAGCACGTGATCGCCTGGGTGAACACCCTGCGTGCCCAGGCGAAGCAGGGCATGCACACGCCCCAGGAGTTCGTGGCCCTCGATCACCTGCTGCACGACATGCGCCTCTACAAGAGCCGCAACGAGCTCGCGGTGATGCGGCACGCGGCGCAGATCTCCGTCGCGGCGCACATCCGCGCGATGAAGGCCACGCGACCCGGCCTGCACGAATACGCGGTGATGGCCGAACTGCTGCATGAGTTTCACCGTCACAACGCCGACATCGCTTACCACCCGATCGTCGGCGGCGGCGCGAACGCCTGCACGCTGCACTACCACGCGAACGACGCCGAACTCCAGGACGGCGACCTGTTGCTGATCGACGCCGGCTGCGAGTACGGCTACTACGCGTCCGACATCACCCGCACGTTCCCGGTGAACGGCCGCTTTTCGCCCGAGCAACGGGCGGTGTACGAAGTGGTGCTCGAGGCGCAGGAGGCCGCGTTCGCGAAGGTCCGTCCCGGCAACCACTGGAACGAACCGCACGATGCCGCGGTGCGCGCCGTCACCCAGGGGCTCGTCCGCCTCGGGCTGCTCAAGGGCCGGGTGCCGGCCCTCGTCAAGGAAGAGGCGTACAGGAAGTTCTTCATGCATCGCACCGGCCACTGGCTCGGCATGGACGTGCACGACGTCGGCGACTACAAGGTCGGCGACGAGTGGCGGGTGCTCGAGCCCGGCATGTGCCTGACGGTGGAGCCGGGCATCTACATTCCCGCCGGGACGAAAGGCGTGCCGCGCCGCTGGTGGAATATCGGCGTGCGCATCGAGGACGACGTGGCCGTTACGGCCGAAGGCTGCGAGATCCTCACCGACGGCTTGCCACGCACGCCGGCCGAGATCGAGCGCGTGATGGCCGCCTGAGGCGCCACCATGACCGCAAGGGCTCGCCCGACGGATTTCGACCTCGCGATTGCCGGCGGCGGATTGGTCGGTGCGTCACTCGCGCTGGCCCTCGCGCCCCTCGGGCTGCGCATCGCGCTCGTCGAGGCCGTCGCGCCAGGTGCCGGCGACCATCCGAGCTTCGATGAACGCACCACCGCGCTCGCGAATGGCACTGTCCGCGTGTTCCGCAGCCTCGACGTCTGGCGCCACATGCAGCGTGAAGCGACCCCGATCCGTCGCATACACGTCTCCGAGCAGGGCCGCTTCGGTGTTGCCCGCATCGATGCCGAAGAGCAGGGGCTGGAGGCCCTGGGCTACGTCGTGCCGAACCGGGTGCTGGGCCGCGTGCTGTGGGAAGGGCTGCGTCGCGCACCGCGGGTCACCGCGTTCATGCCCATGCGCGTGCGCGCGGTCGAATCCGGTCCCGATGCCGTCAGCCTCTCGCTCGAGTCCGAT
>JBBIVG010000083.1:0-11371 GCA_037439865.1 Nevskiaceae bacterium | reverse complement strand
AAATGTGTAAACCATGTGGTCGGAATAAACTGCAAGCTATCTGTCGATAAGCTCACAGGGATCCTCCTACGCGCCGAGCAATCGCCTCATCAGCAGGCGCTGCATGTCGCGACGACCGTCGACGATCAGGTACACGTTCACCGTCTCACGGTCGACCCGGCAGATCAGCCGGTACGGCTTGAAGAAGATTTCCCGGTATTCGCGGATTCCAAGGGCGAGCAGTTCCGGCGGATGCGCTCCACGTTGGGGCATCTCATGAAGCGATGCCAGGCACTGCTCGATACGGTCGAGCACGCGCCCTGCGCGCACGGCTCCATCCGCGGCCACCACGTGATCGACGATCTCGGCCAGGTCCGCGGCCGCGTCGGCCGTCAGCAGGACCTCTAAACTCATCCTCGACCGGCGAGCCGCTCGCGAAGATCTCGAACGACGTCCTCGGCGCGGACCAAGCGACCTTCCTCGACCTGCCGCGTACCGAGCGCCAGGATCTTGAGCAAGGCCAGCGTCTCCTGGGTTTCCTCGAACGACTCGACGTCCTGGATGACGGCGCGCGCTTCGCCATTCTGCGTGATGACCAGCGGTTCGCGATCGCGCGCCAGCTGCTTCACGACTTCCGCGGCATTGGCCTTGAGGTAGCTGATCGGACGGATTCGGGCCGAGTACTTCATCGGACTGAATTTAGTCCTTATTCAGTCCAGCGACAAGGAGTCCGAGGGAAAGCTATCCTTGCAACGATGAGACCCCGTGGGGGGCCGTTTAACAGGTGGCTTCGTGACATCAACCTGCCAGCGCATCGTGCTCGCGAGCCGCCCGTCCGGGCCAGTCACGCCCGACAACTTCCGCCTCGAGCCGGTTCCGGTGCCCGAACCCGCCGACGGGCAGGTGCTCGTGCGCGTGCACTACCTGTCGCTCGATCCGTACATGCGCAGCCGGATGATGGACATGCGCTCCTACGCCGAGCCGCAGAAGCTGGACGAGACCATGATCGGCGGCACGGTTGGCATCGTCGAGCAGTCCCGCAACCCGAAGTTCGCCGCCGGCGACGCCGTGGTCGGACCGCTCGGCTGGACTGAGTACGGCCTCTCGGACGGGCGCGGGCTCATGAAAGTCGACACCCGCGCGATTCCGATGTCGGCGTACCTGGGCGCGGTTGGTATGCCGGGTGTCACGGCCTGGTACGGCCTCAACCGCATCTGCGAGCCGAAGCCGGGCGAGACGGTGCTGGTGTCGGCGGCGAGCGGCGCGGTCGGGAGCGTCGTCGGCCAACTCTCGAAGTTCGCGGGCTGCCGCACGGTCGGCATCGCCGGTGGTCCGGAGAAGTGCGAGTACGTGACGGCCGAACTCGGCTTCGACGCGTGCATCGATCACCGGCAGCACACGGATCTCAAGGCCATGTCGCGCGCGATCCGTGCCGCCGCACCGAACGGCATCGACTGCGTGTTCGAAAACGTCGGAGGCGTCTGCCTGGATGGCGCACTCGCGAACATCAACCCCTTCGGCCGCATCGCGCTGTGCGGCCTGATCGCCGGTTACAACGGCGAGGACATCCCGATCCACAACGTCCGCAACCTGCTCGTGATGCGCCTGCGCGTGCAGGGCTTCATCGTGAGCGAGCACCTCGACGTGTGGCCCCAGGCCCTGCAGGAACTCGCCGCGGGTGTCGCGAGCGGACGGATCAAGTACCGCGAGACCGTGGCGGAAGGGCTCGCGGCCGCGCCCGAAGCCTTCATCGGCATGCTGGCCGGGAAGAACTTCGGCAAGCAACTCGTGAAGCTCGCCTGATGCACCCCGCAGCCACCGTCCTGCTCCTGCGCGAGCAGCCGTCCGGACTCGAGGTCCTCATGATGCGGCGGGCCTCGGCGGTCGCGTTCATGGGCGGCATGTGGGTCTTCCCCGGCGGACGACTGGATCCGGCCGACAGTTCGCCCGAAGCGCTCGCGCGCGCACGGGCCGATCGCGCCAGGCAGCGGGCCGGGCAGCTGAAGACTCCACGAGGCGAATCGCTCGACCCCGCCACGGCGATCGGCCTGCACGTGGCTGCGTGCCGGGAGGCATTCGAGGAGGCCGGGGTGCTGCTCGCGGTGGCGTCGTCCGGCGCGCCGGCGGACCCCGCGCAGGTCGAACAACTGCGGCCGCGTCGCGCGGACATCACCGCGGACGCCGGCGCCTTCGCACGCATGCTCGAAGACTCGGACCTGCAACTCGACGTCGACCAGCTCGTGTACTGGTCGCACTGGATCACGCCGTCGCTCGAGCCGAAGCGATTCGACACGCGGTTCTTCGTCGCGCCGGTGCCGCCGGGACAGGACGCAAGCGCGGACCTGTCCGAACTCACCGAGCACGCGTGGATCAACGTGGCCGAAGTCGCGCAGGCAATCGAGCGCGGCGAGCTCAAGGTCGTCCCGCCGACCCTGCTGACGCTCGAGGATCTCGCCGAGAGTTACGCGCGCCACGGCAGCCTCGAGGCGATGCTCGGGGCCGAGCGCGGGCGGGCCACGCCGCCAGTGATGCCGAAGATCGACGTGCACCCGGGTTCGGTCAGCGTGGTCATGCCGTGGGACCCCGGCTACGGCAGCGTCGCCGGCGAAGGCTGCGGGACGGGGACCGACTACCCGCGCCACTTCACGGCGCGTCGTTCGACCGTGACGGTCAACCTGAAGCGCGACGTCCGCCAGTGACGCGAAAGCCCCGGGGCACGGAGCCCCGGGGCCCAGCCCGCCGCCCCGCGGACGGCAGGCTCAGACGGTCACTGGCTACTTCGCCGGGGCCTGGCCCGGGATCACGTTCTCGACGACGTTCGAGACCGCCTCGCTCGCCTTCTCGAACAGGTCCTTCGCCTGCTCCATCGCGGTCGTGGCCGACTTCTCGGCCGTCTCCTGGACCTTGGTGACGACTGCTTCGGCCTGCTTCGTCGTTGCGGCCGCCTGCTGCTGCACCGCCTTCACCGTCTTCTTGACCTGCTTCTCGGCCTTGGCCGCCGTCTTCTGGATCTGCGTCTCTGCCTTGGCGACGGCCTTCTGCGCCTTCGGCGGCAGCTTCTTCACGGCCTTCTTCATGGCCGCCTGCGCCTTCTTCGGCGCCTTGCGGACCGACGTACGGGCCGCGGCGACCTGCTTCGAGGCGCGCGCCGGCGCCTTCTTCACGGCCTTGCGAATCGCGGCCCGGGCCTTTGCGAGACGGCCACGCAGCGTCGCGGCCATGCCCTTCGCCTTGGCCTTCACCGCCGCCTTCTTCTTCGCCTTGGCCTTGGCCTTCTTCTTCCCGGCTGCCGCGAGCTCGGCCTTCGACTTGCGCCTCATGTCGGCGGCGTGAGCGCGCTTGTAGGTCTGGACATCGGTGATGCGCCCCTTGGCGTCACGCTTGACGTAGAGCTTGGTGCCCTTGCTGCTGCGCAACGTCGTGCGCCGCGCCTTTTTCTTCGCTGCCATGGAGAACCCTCGTGTTTACCGGGGCGCGGCGAAGGCCGCGCATGCCCTTGCCCGCAATCGACGCTAGTGCAGCGTCACACGGGAGTCAACAAGGGAAACGTGCAGTCAGCCCGAACCCTGCAGGCCCTGCGAAATGCCATTCACCGAAGCGACCAGGGCTTCGAAGATCTCGCGGTCCTGGCGGTCTGTTTCCCGCCAGCGCCTCAGCAGGTCGACCTGGGTGAGGTGGATGGGGTCGACGTAGGGATTGCGGAGGCGGATCGAGCGCTGCAGCGTCGGCTCGGAGTCGAGCAGCCGGGCGCAGCCCTTGATCGCCAGCACCCGCTCGCAGCTCTTCTCGAACTCCGCCTCGATGGCGGCGGCGAACCGGGCGTGCTCCGGCCGGGCGAGCTGGTCGTAGAACGCCGCGATGCCCATATCGGCCCGGGCCAGCATGACCTCGACGTCGTCCACCAGCCCCTCGAAGAACGGCCAGCGGCCGTACATCTCGCCGACCATCGATGCCCCGAATTGCTCGACGACGGCGGACAGCGCCGTCCCGGTCGCGAACCAGCCCGGCAGCATGTGACGGCTCTGCGACCACGCGAACATCCACGGCACCGCCCTGAGCGAGTCGACGTCCCGGCGCTCGCTCCGGGACACCGGTCGCGAACCGATCTGCATGCGCTCGATGACGTCCACCGGCGTGGCAGCCGCGAAGAACTCGGCAAACGCCGGCTCGTCGTGGACCAGTTCGCGGTAGCAACGCTTGCTCTCGCGACCGAGCAGCGTCATGGCCTCGCGCCAGCGCGTGTCCACGAGTTCCGGACCGTGGAAACCGGAAGCCGCCAGGGTCACCGAGATCACGGTCTGCTCGAAGCTCCGGAGCGCGATCGGTCGCAGGCCGAAGCGCTCGTTGATGCTTTCGCCCTGCTGTGTCACGCGGAGCACGCCGCGCATGGCGCCCGGCGGAACGCTCCGCACCAGCGCCTCGGTACGCCCCCCGCTGCGGCTGAGCGAGCTGCCTCGGCCGTGGAACACGACGAGCTGCACGCCCGCGGCATCGCAGGCCGCGACCATCGCCTCCTGCGCCGTGCGCAGCAACCAACGCGCCGCCACCATCCCCGCCGACTTGTTGCTGTCCCAGTAGCCGAGCATCACCACCTGGCGATTGCCCCGCTCGGCCAGGTGCGCGCGATAGACCGGGTTGGCGAGCAACCGGCTGACGATATCACCGGCCTCCTGGAGGGCCGCGACCGATTCGAAGAGTGGCGCCACGTCGAGCGGGACCTGCCCACCCGGCCCGTCGGCCATCCCGGCCCAGCGTGCGAGCAGCAGCACCGAGAGCACGTCGTCGATGTCGCGGGCGCGACTCACGACGTAGGTCCCGACCGCCGGGGTGCCGAAGCGGTTGCGGCAGAATTCCATCGCCTCGAAGACCCACAGGGAGCGCTTGCCGGCCGGCCCGAGGTCTTCGGCCGGCGATTCATCGCTCGCGATCGCTTCGGAAAGGCGCGCGGCACGATCCGCCGCGGCGCGAGTCATCCACTCCGGATCGCCGAGCGCCTTGCCGACGATCTCACGGTGCATCAGCGACGTCTGGCGAACGTCGAGCGTGGCGAGATGGAACCCGAAGGTCCGCACCCGGCGCAGCATGCGCCGCACGTGGAAGAGCCCGGCGTTTCCGCCGCGGTGCTGGGCGAGGCTCCCGGCGATCAGCTCGAGGTCGTCGATCAGCTGCTCCACGCGGTCGTACTGCCCCGAGCGCCCGTCATAGGTCGCCCGCAGGCGCTCGGCGATCTGGCCGATGAACACCCGGTACGGCATGCGATCGTGGCTCGCGGGCGTCGTCGCCCGCGCCCCGGGCACCAGGCTCCGGTACGCCTCGATCCGCGCGTTGATCTGCGGTGTCACGCCGACGCGGCTTTCGCTCTGGCTCAGCTTCTCGGCGAGTACCTGGGCCTCGACGAAATAGCGGTTGACGATGAGCTGGTGGTGCCGGTTACAGCTCTCCCGGATGGTCTTCGCGTGCACGTCCGGGTGTCCGTCCATGTCGCCGCCGACCCAGGAGCCGAAGTGCAGCACCTCCGGCACGTGGACGCCCGCAGCAGCCTCGCCGAAGACGCGGCCGAGCGCGCGCTCGAGTTCCTCGTAAAACGCCGGGATGACTTCGTAGATCACTTCGACCAGGAAGAACAGCACGTGCTCGCGTTCGTCCGCGACCGTGAGGCGCTCCCGCGAGTTGTCCGCCGTCTGCCACGCCGTGGTGAGTTCCGTGCGCACGCGCTCCACCGTGGCGTGCCGCTCAGCGGGTGTCTGCGACGGATCCAGCCGGTCGATCAGCAGGCGGGCGATGCGTTGCTGCTGCCTGAGCAGGGTGCGTCGGGTCGACTCGGTCGGGTGGGCGGTGAAGACCGGTTCGATGCTCACCTGCCCGAGCAGGGCCGCGACCTGCTGCAGCGTGACGCCACGGGAACGCAGCCGGGCGAAACATTCCTCCAGCCCGCCGGGTTGCGGCGTGCTGCTGTCGTTCATGTACTGACGGCGCCGGCGCACGCGGTGCACCTTCTCGGCGGTGTTGACCATCTGGAACCAGGCCGAGAACGCCCGAATGATCTCGCGTGCGTCAGCGGGTGAGCGACCCTGGGTGCGCACGACCAGTTGCACCGTTTCCTCGGCGTCGCCCTGGCGGCGGCCGATCGCCGCCTGCCGGTCACCCTCGACGGCCTCGAAGAGCGCGTCGCCGCACTGTTCGCGGATGACTTCGCCCACCAGATGGCCGAGAGCGTGCACGTCATCGCGCAGCGCCGCGTCTTTGATGGGGAAGAAGATGCCTTTGCGGGCCATGGCCGCGGGGACCGGTTGGAGCTTTTCGGAGGGTCGTGCGCCCGGTGGGTCGCTTGAATCGGCTGCTATTGCTGATGCGAATCGTAGCAGACCCCTAGCATCCGTCCATGTTGCCGCAATGCAACATGCACTCTCGGTGGCTGGGGCGCCGGCTCCCGTGAACGGCCAAGTCAGGTTCAGTTTCGAATTGTGACCGGTCCGGCGCCGGTGGTATGTTCGCAACGAGTCAGGCGCCCGCTCGACCGGGCGTCGTCAACCAAGGCAGGGGGATTACATGAGTTTCGGCAAGTCTCGACTGTTTGCTATCGCAGCGGCGCACGGCGCGTCCCTGCTCGCGGTTCCGGCGGTCCTGCAGGCAGCAGACACGTCCGGCCAGATCGAAGAGATCGTGGTGACCGCGCGCCAGCGCGCGGAGAACATCCAGGACGTCCCGGTCACCATCACTGCCTTCACGCAGAACGAAATCAAGAACGCCGGCATCCAGCGGCCAGAGGATTTCATCGCGCTCACGCCGGGCGTGTCGGTGGTGCACAGCGCGGAAGTCGGCGACATGCAGGTCAGCATCCGCGGCATCAACACCGGCCGCGACACCGAGACCAACTTCGCACTCGTCATCGACGGCGTGCTGCAGACGAACCCGAACGCGCTGAACCAGGAACTCGCCAATGTCTCACAGATCGAGGTGCTGAAGGGTCCGCAGGGCGCCTTGTACGGCCGTAATGCGGTCGCCGGCGCATTCATCGTGACGACTCGCAAGCCGGGCGACACGTTCGAAGCCCAGGTCAACGCCGGGTACGGCACCGACACGACCTACAACGCGAGCCTGTACCTCGGCGGCCCCCTGGCCGGCGACGTGCGGGGATCGCTCTCGGCATACACGCGCAGTACCGACGGCCAGTTCAAGAACATCTTCCGCGGCTGCGACGGCTGCGTGGACTTCTTCTCGGAGGACGGCGTCACGGGTCGGCTGCTGTTCGACGCCGCCGGCGGCCAGATGGACTTCAAGGCGAAGTACTCGCAGCTCAGCTCGGGCGCGATCAACTTCAACGCGTCGCTCGCCCTCGTGGACGCTGCGGCGTTCCTCAACACGCCGTCGTTCTACGAGAACCCGAACAACCACAAGTTCGAGTACATCAACAACATCAAGCCGCGTAACGAGCAGACCAACTACAACTTCTCGCTGAAGGGCGACTGGGACCTCGATTTCGCCACGCTCACGAGCTACATCGCTTACAACGACCAGGAGAACTACTTCCTGACCGACGGCACGAGCGCCGCCTTCGGCCTCTACGGCCTGAACCCAACCTGCCGCGCGTCGAACGACCAGCTGATCGCGGACGGCTTCCAGCTGCCCTCGCCGTTCTTCCTGCTGCCGTCGAACATCTGGTACCAGAACAACCTGGGCAGCTTCCTGCCGCCGTACAGCCCGGCGACCTGCGACGGCTACCAGTACCAGCAGCGCAACCAGCAGGACACCAGCATCGAGGTGCGGCTCACCTCCCCGGGCCAGGAGCGCTTCCGCTGGCTCGGCGGTCTCTACTACGCCTACATCAACCGCGACGTCGTGGTGTCGCAGGGCGCCGACCTGAACCAGGGTTTCTCGGCCCGGGCGTTCGTGCCCACCAGCGGCAAGAACCCGACCGACCTGCTCTACGACGATACGTTCAAGACCGACGTGTACTCGATCTTCGGGCAGATCGCCTACGACGTGGTGGACAACGTCGAGCTCGCGCTCGCGCTCCGCTACGACACCGAGAAGCGCGACGTGAACAACAACGTGCCGGTCTGCAACGCCAATAACCCGACCGCGTGCCGCGCGCAGACGCCGCTCTTCAATTTCGCGCAGAACCCGTACATCAACCCGGCGTACACGGCCACCCCGTCCTACGCTACCGACGGCATCCCGGACCGCAGCAGGACGTTCTCCCAGCTGCAGCCGAAGTTCTCGGCGAACTGGAAGGTCGACGAAGAGTGGTCGCTGTTCGCCTCCTACGGTTACGGTTTCCGCAGCGGCGGCTTCAATTCGTCGGGCAGCGAAGCGACGATCAACCAGTACTACGGCAACCTGTATTACAACCAGGCCGAGGGCATCAAGAACATCACGGACGTCAAGGACAACTACAAGAAGGAAGTGTCGAAGGCCGCGGAAGTCGGCTTCAAGTCGGTGCTGCTGGACCGCCGCGTGAGCCTGAATGGCGCGCTGTTCTACACCAGCGTGAGCGACATGCTGTACTTCAACTTCTTCGCCGGCCCGTTCGGCCTGCTGCGCGTCGTCACGAACCTCGACGAGGTGACGATCAAGGGCGCCGAGTTCGACTTCCACTGGAACGTGCTCGACACCGTCAGCATCTACGGCGGCTACTCGTACAACGACAGCAACATCGACAAGTACAGCGGGCGTCCGTACACCAAGAACAACAGCGTGCCGTACGCGCCCGACTACACGGGGAACCTAGGCATCGAGTGGAACTACCCGATGACCAGCGCCCTGCAGCTGCTGGCGCGCGTCGACGGCGAGTTCGTCGGCGAGACGTGGTTCAGCCCGGTGCAGAACGAGACGCTGCCCAACCTGTTCACCGGCTACGGCTTCGGCAACGGCAATTTCGCCAGGCAGAAGCGCGACGCGTATGCGGCGGTCAACGTCCGCCTCGGCGTGTCGGGGGACAGCTGGAGCGTCACGGGCTGGGGCCGGAACGTCGGCAACTCGGACTACCTGCAGGAGATCATCCCGGCGCCGGAGTTCGGTGGGTCGTTCATCCACCAGTCGCCCGGCGACTCCTACGGCGTGGACGTCACCTACAAATTCTGACGGTCAAGAGGGGACAGCAGACAGGGGACAGTCCCCGATTGGGGACTGTCCCCTTTTCTTTCTATTCGGCGATACCGAAGACGCGCAGCGCGTTGTCGCGCAGCAGCGCCTTGCGCACCTCGGGCTTGAAGCCGAGTCCGGCGATCTCCTCGACGGTGCGCTTGAAGTCGAGTACCGGGAAGTCCGTGCCGAACAGCACCTTGTTGCGGCCGTAGCTCGCCACGTACCGCACGAAGCTGTCCGGCCAGTACTTCGGGCTGTGCGCATCGGCGACGATGAACACGTTCTCGTGCTTCCACGCCATCGCAATCATCTCGTCGTGCCACGGAATGCCGACGTGGATCCCGAGCAGCTTGAGTTCCGGGAAATCGCACGCGACGGCGTCGAGCGCGATGGGCCGGCCGACGCTCCTCAACCGCTGGTCGGGCGAATAGATGAGCGACTGGCCCACCTGCGTCATGAACGGCACGCCGAGCTCGCAGCACTTGGCATAGAACGGGTACCACTTCGCGTGGTCGGGCGCGAGCTCGAACCAGTGCGGATACGCATGCGCGCCGATGAATCCCATGTTCTTCACGGCGTCCTCGAACGCCCGCAGTCCTTCCATGCCCTGCGTCGGGTCCACGCCCGCGAGACCGTAGAAGCGGCCGGGGAATTTCTCGCACGCCCTCGCCACGACCTCGTAGGGCATGTGATACGAGCCCGGCAGCCCGAGGCGTCCAGTGCGCGCAGCCACGAGGAAACCGCGTTCGATGCCGGCCTCCGCCATGCGCTCGAGCGTCTGCTCGAGCGTCAGCGCGGACATCGGGCTCCGGGCCTTCACCTTGCCCTGGAAGAAGCCGTCCTTCCAGTCCGGCCGATGCGAGAGCGCCTCGGCCGTCCAGATGTTGACCACCGCATCGATCGCCTTCACGTCCACATCAGCGAGTCCCATCGTTCAACCCCCGCTTGTCATTCGCCAGCCGTGAGCGCGGCGCCCGAGGCCAGCATCGAATCGATCTGCTCCGGCGCGTAGCCGATCTCGCGCAGTATTTCGCGCGTGTGCTCGCCGAGCCGCGGCGCGTGGCGGCGCGTGACGTCGGCCGGAGTCCCCGAGAAGTTCACCGGGAAGCCTGTGGTCCGCAGCTTCCCCTCGCTCGGGTGGTCCACGGTTTTCCAGAACCCCGTCTCGACGAGGTGCGGGTCGTGCGCGAGGTCTTCGAGCGTATTGACCCGGTTGATCGGCACGCTCGTCGCCGCGAACAGGTCGAGCCACTCGGACGTGGTGCGCGTCGCCATGATCTTCGCGGTTTCGGCGTAGGTGTCGTCGATGTTCCTGGTGCGGTCGGCCATGGTGCGGAAGCGTTCATCCGTCTTCAGGTCCGGCCGCCCGACCACGTCGCAGAACGTCTCCCAGTGCGCGTTCATGTACGGCAGGATCGCGACGTAGCCATCCTGCGTCCTGTAGGGCCGGCGGTGGATGCTCATGAGCCGCACGTACCCGGGCGGGCCGAGCGGCGGCTCGAAGGCCATGCCCCAAAGGTGCTCCGCCATCACGAACGAGACCATGGTCTCGAACATCGGCACCTCAACCTCCTGGCCGCGACCGGTCCGCTCCCGGTTGTAGAGCGCGGCGAGGACGCCGTAGACGACGGTGATCGCCGTCGTCTTGTCGGCGACCACGGTTGGCAGGTAACGCGGCTCGCCGAGCACGAGCTTGTTCAGCATCGCCACGCCTGCGATGGACTGGATCGAGTCGTCGAGCGCACCCTTCGAGCCATAGGGGCCCTTGCGTGCGTAGCCGTAGGAGCCGCAGTAGATGATGCGCGGGTTGGCGGCGCTCAGGGCCGCATAGTCGAGGCCGAGCTTCGTCATGACCTGCGGCCGGTTGTTGTGAACGAAGACGTCCGCCGTCTTCACGAGGTCGAGCACCGCCTGCTTTGCCGCCGGCTGCTTGACGTCGAGCACGATACTGCGCTTGTTGCGATTGCAGGTGAGGTAGAGGGCCGCCATGCCCTTGTGCCGGTACGCACCCAGCTGCCGGTTGCTGTCCCCGCCCGGGGCTTCGATCTTGACGACGTCGGCGCCCATGTCCGCGAGGATCTGGCACGCCCAAGGCCCCAGCACGACGCTGGTCAACTCGACGACTTTCACACCCTCCAGCGGCCCGGCCATGCAACGATCCTCGTGGTCCACCCAGACCGCGGCAGCCTAACCGCCGCTTCTCCGGACCGGCAAGCGCATTGTCCGCAATGGGGCGCGCTGCTATACAGGCCGCCTGCCCGGCCCAACCGGCGCCGGTCCCAGGGAGAACCCATGGTCCAGAACG